>NZ_JBOCEF010000008.1:0-119573 GCF_050586345.1 Rhodovulum sp. DZ06 | reverse complement strand
GCAGGTTTTGGGGGGGGGGTTTGGGGTCGACGCGCGCGTTCTGTTCAGCCGGGTGGACCAAAGGGTGGGGGGGGGGGGGGGGGGGGGGGGAGGGAGGCCCGCGGGCCTCCCTCCCCTGCGCCATCCCGCGCCGCCGCCTGCCGTCCCGGGCGCCCCCGCCTCAGCCCGCCGCGATCTCGTCGAGCCGCGCCAGCGTGGCGCCCGCGCCTTCGACCCGCTCCAGCGCGTCGGCGGTGCGGCGGTCGAGGAAGCCCTTGGCGACCATGTGGTCGTTGAGGGCGGCGAGGGGCTGCCAGAACCCGTCCACGTCCGACAGGATCAGCGGCTTGTCATGGAGGCCGAGCTGGCGCCAGGTCAGCGCCTCGTACATCTCGTCGAGGGTGCCGGCGCCGCCGGGCAGGGCGATGACGACGTCCGAGTTCATGAACATCACCTTCTTGCGCTCGTGCATCGTCTCGGTGATCACGAAGCTGGTCAGGTCGCGCTTGCCGACCTCGCGGTCGAAGAGGTGCTTGGGGATCACGCCGAAGGTCTCGCCGCCGCCGGCCTGGGCGGCGCGGGCGACGGCGCCCATCAGGCCGACATCGCCGGCGCCGTAGACGAGGCGCATGTTGCGGGCGGCGAGGCCCGCGCCCAGCGCCTCGGCGGCCTCGGTATAGGCGGGTTCGGTCCCGAAGCGGGAGCCGCAATAGACGCAGACCGACAGGCGGTCGCCGAGAACGAAACGGGATGCGGTCATGGCTCGTCTTCCGGTGGCGCGGCGGACCGGGGCGGGGGCGAGTTGTTGCCCTTCGGCGCCGCTTTGGCAGGATGCGTGGCGAATTTGCACGCCTTTTGATGGGGATGATTTGATCCCGCGCGCGGGGCGGCGGTATAAGCGGGGTCAATTCCGGCGAAAAGAAGGCTGCGTTCCCATGCCTCTCATCCGTTTTCTGCGCAAGGGTTTCCGGCGCGTGGTCCTGCTTCTCCTCCTGCTGGGGATGATCGGGGGGATCGTGATCGCCGAGGCGACGGGGCGGCTGGGGGACTGGTTCGGGCTGCCGGAGGATGTGTTCGCGCGGATGGGGCTGCCCTCGCTGCACGCGCCGGAGCGGGCGGAGGTGCCCGGCGTGCAGGAGGCCGGGCAGGACGCGGCCCCGGCCCCCGCCGCCCCTGCCGCCGCGCCCGCCGCCGCCCCGGTCCTGACCGGGGACGCGCCCGCCGCCGTCGCGCCGACCGAACCGGCCGAAACCGCCGCCGCGCCCGCGGGGCCGACCGCCCCCGATGCGCCCCGCGCCCCGCCGCCGCCCGCCTTCGACGTGGTGCGGGTGGATGTGCAGGGCGACGCGGTGCTGGCCGGGCGCGCGCGGCCCGGCGCCTCGGTCGAGGTGCTGCTGGACGGCGAGGTGGTGGCGCAGGTGACGGCGACGGCGCGCGGGGAGTTCGTGGCCTTCGCCGAGGTCCCGTCCTCGGGACAGACCCGCAAGCTGCGTCTGCGCTCGATGGATGCCGCGGGGGTGGGGGCCGAGGCGCCGGAGGAGATCCTGATCCTGCCCGACCCGGGCCTGGTCGCCGCCATCCCGGATGCGCCGGGGGCCGAGCCGGTCGCCGCCGCGGCGCCGGGCCTGGGCGCGCCCGCTGCGCCGACGGGCGGCGCGGCGCTGGAGACGGCGGCGCCGGCGGTTTCGCAGGACCCCGGGGCGCAGGCCCCCGGGGCGCAGGAGACCGGGGCGCAGGAGACCGCGCCCGCCGCCGCGCCGCTCGCCGCCGAGGACGCCGCCGCGGAAGCGCCCGCGCCCGCCGAGGACGCCGCCGCGGCGCAGCCCGAAGCCGAGACCGCCGCCGGACACGCAGCCCCCGCGCCCGGCCCGGCCCGGGCGGCGGCGCAGCCCCCGGTGCTGGCCCGCTCCGGCCCGGACGGGGTGGAGCTGGTGCAGGCGCCGCGTGCCCCGAGCAAGACCGTCACCCTCGACGCGCTCTCCTATGACGGCGACGGCGCGGTGGTGATGGCGGGGCGCGGCGCGCCCGGCGGCTTCGCGCGGATCTATGCCGACGGGACCCGCCAGGCCGACGTGGAGATCGACGCGACCGGCGCCTGGAAAGCCACCCTGCCGGGGCTGACCCGCCCCGGCGTCTACACCCTGCGCGTCGACGAGCTCTCGGAGGGCGGCCGGGTGACCAGCCGCGTCGAAAGCCCGTTCAAGCGCGTCGCGGACGAGGCGCTGTCGCTGGCCGAGGCCGGGCAGGTGGTGGTTCAGCCCGGCGCGAACCTGTGGCGGATCGCGCAGGCTCGCTATGGGGAGGGAACGCGCTATACCGTGATCTACGACGCGAACCGCGAGCGGATCCGCGACCCCGACCTGATCTATCCCGGCCAGATCTTCGAGCTGCCGGAGGCGGAGACGGAAGCGGGCGCGCAGACGGGCGCGGGAGGCGCCGCGGCCGACTGAGCCGCGGCCCGCGCGGCCCCCATTCCCGCCGCCCGTCCCCCGGGCGGCGACCCAGCCACAGCGGCCCCGGTCCCGGCCGCGCCTGCGCCCCGTTGCGGCGCGGCGCCCGGGCGGGGGCGCCGACAGCCAAGGCGGCCTGAGCAGACATGAGCCAATCCTCTCCCCAACAGGCCGCCCCCTCCGGCGCCCCCTCGGCGAAGGAGGCGAGCGATATCGGCATCCTCGCCCGCGTGATCCCCTATCTCTGGCCCGAGGGCGAGGGCTGGGCGCGGCGGCGCGTCGTCGTCGCGCTGATCCTGCTGGCGGCGAGCAAGGCGGCCATCGTGCTCACCCCGTTCTTCTACAAGGACGCGGTGGACGCGCTGGCCCCGGTCGAGGGGCAGGACCAGACCATGTTCCTGTTGACCGCCGGGCCTGTGATGCTGGTGATCGCCTACGGCGTCTCGCGCATGTCGGGCGTCGCCTTCCAGCAGCTGCGCGACGCCGTCTTCGCCCGCGTCGCCCAGCGCGCGCTGCGCAAGCTGGCGCTGACCACGTTCCGCCATGTCCACGCGCTGTCGCTGCGCTTCCACATCGCGCGGCGCACCGGGTCCCTGAACCGGATCATCGAGCGGGGCACCAAGTCGGTCGAGTTCCTGCTGCGCTTCGTGCTGTTCTCCATCATCCCCCTGATGCTGGAGCTGACGCTGGTGGCGATCATCTTCCTGGCGGAGTTCGACTGGCGCTATTTCATGGTCATCGTGCTGATGATCACCGCCTACGTGACCTACACGTTCAAGGTCACCGAGCTGCGGGTGCGGATCCGCCGGCAGATGAACCAGGAGGACCAGAACGCCGCGCAGAAGGCGATGGATTCGCTGCTGAACTACGAGACGGTGAAGTATTTCGGGGCCGAGGGGCGCGAGGCGACGCGCTATGACGACTCGATGGCGAACTATGAGAAAGCGGCGGTGCGCACCACCGTGACGCTGGCCGCGCTCAATGCCGGGCAGGGGCTGATCATCAATCTCGGCCTCGTGACCGTCATGGCGATGTCGGCCATGGGCGTGGCGGCGGGCGAGCTGACGGTGGGCCAGTTCGTCATGGCCAACGCCTACATCATCCAGATCACCATGCCGCTCAATTTCCTCGGCACCGTGTATCGCGAGATCCGGCAGGCCCTGGTGGACATGCGCGAGATGTTCGGGCTGCTGGAGCAGCCCGCGGAGATCGTGGACAAGCCCGGCGCGCCGGCGCTGAAGGTCGGCGCGGGCGCGGTGGCCTTCGAGGGGGTGGAGTTCGGCTATGACCGCGACCGCCAGATCCTGAAGGGCGTGACCATCCGCGCCGCGGGCGGCGAGACGGTGGCGGTGGTCGGGCCCACGGGCTCGGGCAAGTCCACCCTGGGGCGGCTGATGTACCGCTTCTACGACGTCTGGGACGGGTCGGTCAGCATCGACGGCCAGGACCTGCGCGACGTCGCCCAGGACAGCGTGCGCGCCGCCATCGGCGTGGTGCCGCAGGACACGGTGCTGTTCAACGACACCATCGGCTACAACATCGCCTATGGCCGCGCCGGGGCCGGGCAGGCCGAGATCGAGGAGGCCGCCCGCGCCGCGCAGATCCACGACTTCATCGCCGCGCTGCCGCAGGGCTATGACACGGTTGTCGGGGAACGCGGCCTGAAGCTTTCGGGCGGCGAGAAGCAGCGCGTGGCCATCGCCCGCACCATCCTGAAGAACCCGCCGATCCTGATCCTGGACGAGGCGACCTCGGCGCTGGACACCGACACGGAGCGGGAGATCCAGGCCGCCCTGAAACGCCTGTCCGAGGACCGCACCGTGCTGGTCATCGCGCATCGCCTCTCGACGGTGGTGGATGCGGACCGGATCGTGGTGCTCGATGCAGGCGAGGTGGTGGAGGAAGGGACCCATGCCGAGCTGCTGGCCCTTGGCGGGCGCTATGCGACCCTCTGGGCCCGGCAGGGGGTGGAGGAGCCGGCCGCCGCATCGTAATCGGATGCAACCATTGCATCAATGAAACTGTATGTCCGGCCTGCGCCGTCCAAATTGGTCTGAATTCATGCGAATTTCGGCATGTATTCATTGAGTATACAGCCGGGATTTGGGTTAATTCCGACGCCCCGCGGGCGAGACTTTTCGCTTGGGGAGCGGGGCGTCAGGAGAGAACCATGAAACCGAGACACTACCTTGCCCTGGGCGCGATCGCCGGGGCGCTCTGCCTTCCGATGAGCGGCGCCCAGGCCGCCATCGCGCTGGCGGAATTCGGATCGCATCACCCGCTCGAGGACCTGGACGGCGTGCCCGACGGCGCCGCGGACGATTACGCCGGGGACGCGCCCGGCGAATTCGTCGCCGACAGCCATGGCTCGGTCGACCCGACCACGGGGCTGCTGGCCTACAACATCGTCTGGAACAACTGGCATGGCGACGTGTCGGGCGGCACGGAAGGGGTGTGGGATTTCACCTTCACCCTGCTCGATTACGAGCTGCCGCAGGAGGTCGCGCGCACCATCGTCCAGGTGGACAGCGCCATCGGCGCCGGGATCTCGGGCGTCGGCACGGACAGCGTGACGGTGACCTATTCGCTGCTCGCGGACCTGTCGGCCTCGACCATCCTCGCCACGGTGTATTTCCCCGAACTGGCGATCGAGGCGCCCTACAGCGACGAGAACGAGGTCAACCCGCCGGGCCTGTCGACCTTCGACATGCAGCTCTCGAGCAGCCAGGCGCTGGTCTATGACAAGGCGATGGCGACGCTGGACCCGCTGGTGCAGTACGACCTGCAGCGGGTTCCGGCCCCGGCCGCGGCGCTGCTGCTGCCCGCGGCGCTGGCGGGCTTCGGCGTGCTGCGCGGGCGCAGGCGGGGCTGAGGCCGACCGCCGGGGCGACGCGTCGCCCGGGCCATGAAACGGGAAGGCCGCCGGGGGACCGGCGGCCTTTCTCGTCCGCGCCATGCGCCGCGGAGGGGGGTGTCCCCCGCGTCCGGCCCATCTGGGGGGCGGACCGGGCGCGGGGGACGGGCCTTCGTTCCCGGCTGGGGAACCGGTGGCGAAGGCCGGGACTGCAGAGCCGTGACAGGGCGGATGGGGAACCGCCCCGCCGCGATCACTCCGCGGCCCGTTCGAACAGGTTCGTCGACCCTTCCTCGCCCCGGGGCACGTCGCGCCGCCGGTCGGACGGCGAGAACACGAGCTCCCGCGGCGGGGTGCGCTTCGCGGCCCGGTTCAGCCGTCGGTCGGCCGAGATCCGGGCGTTGGCGGCGGCGCCGAGGAGGCGCGCCAGGTTGACGATCCCTGCGGTGATCCAGACCCGGGCGGCCAGCGCCGCGGGGGTCACGATCAGCGTGAGAACCGTTGCGACGCCGAGGCCGAACACCACGGCGGTCGCAAGTTGTTTCCACCATAGCGCCGTCGGTGCGTCAATCGAATAGGCGCCTGCGAAAAAGTCGACCGAGATGCCGAACATCATCGGCGTCAGCCCCGCCATGGTGGTGATGGTGGTCAGCAGCACGGGCCGGATGCGCGCCTCGGCGGTGCGCACGATGGCCTCGAGCCGCGGCATCTGCCTTGCGTATTCCTGGTAGGTGTCGATCAGCACGATGTTGTTGTTCACCACGATCCCGGCCAGCGCGACGATGCCGGTGCCGGTCATGATGATCGAGAAGGGCTGGCCCATCACCAGCATCCCGATCATCACGCCGGCGACGGACATCACCACGGCGGTGAGCACGAGGACCGAGTTGTAGACCGAGTTGAACTGCGCCAGCAGGATCACGAACATCAGCCCCAGCGCGCCGGCGAAGGCCGATTGCAGGAAGGCCTGGCTTTCCTGTTGTTCCTCCTGGTCGCCGACGAGGGACCAGGTGACGGACGCGGGCAGGGGGGTCTCTTCCTCGAGCCAGGCGGTGATCTCGGCCACCTTGGCGTTGACGTTCACCCCCGGGGCGACGTCCGACTTCACGTCGAAGAAGCGGGCGCCGTTGTAGCGGGTGATCTCGCCGAGCTTGGGCTTCGGCTCGCGCGTCACGAAGTTGGACAGGGGCACGAGGCCGAGCTGGGTGCGCACGCGCATCGAATCGAGGGTGGAGACGACGCGGAACTCCTCGGGGTAGCGCACGCGGATCTCGATCTCGTCGTCCGAGCCGTCGGGGCGCATGGTGTCGAGCAGCACGCCGCGGGTGATCAGGTTGACCATCGCGCCCACGGTGGTGACGTCGGCGCCGAAGCGCCCGGCCGAGGCGACGTCGACGTCGAGCTCCCAGTCGATGCCGGGCAGGGGGCGGGTGTCCTCCTGCTCCACCAGGCCCTCCATGGCGTCGACGCGGGCGCGCAGGATGGCGGCGGCCTGCTGCAGCTCCTCCCAGTCGTCGCCCTCGACGCGCACCTGGATCGGCTTGCCCTGCTCGGGCCCGCGCTCCTGCGGCATCACCTCGGCGTAGACGCCGGGGTAATGGGACAGCTTCTCGTTGATCTCGTCGAGGATCAGCTGGCCCTTCTTGCGCTTGTCCCAGTCGCCCAGCTCGATCTGGATCTGGCCGATGGCGTCGTTGGGCTTGCTGCCGCCGCGGTCGTTCAGCCCGCCGTCGCCGGCGAAGGCGAAGACGGAGTCCACGCCCTCGACCGGGATCACCAGCTGCTCGACCTCGCGCAGCAGCCGGTCGCGTTCGTCGAGCGACAGGTTTCCGCGGGCGCGCACGAAGATGACCGACCGCTCGGGCTCGGTCTCGACGAAGAATTCCACGCCGTGGTTGTTGGCGCCGAAATACTGGAAGGTGTAGGCGACGCCGCCGAAGGCGAGGCCGACGGCCACGAAGGGCATGATCGCGTTCTTGGTGAGGAAGGCGATGAAATGGCCGAAGGGCGAGCGCCGGTAGCCCGCCACGGGCGGCGGCGCCGGGGCGCGGTCGCGGAAGCTGCCCGAGACGATGGAGACGGCGAAGAGGCCGATCGCCATCAGCGCGATGGCGGGCAGGGCCTGGCCCTGGCTCATCGCGAAGGCGCCCGCGGCGACGGGGGCGGCGGCGGGGAACAGCAGCAGGACGCGCAGCAGGAGCGGCAGCCCGGCCTGCATCTTCGCCGACATCCGGTCCTGGGCGCGGGTGAAGCGCCCGACGACGCCGCCGATCACCGGCAGGTAGATCAGCGCCACGACCAGCGAGGCCGAGAGCACGAAGATCAGCGTCACCGGCAGGTTGCCCATGAACTGTCCCGGCATCCCGGGCCAGAACAGCATCGGCAGGAAGGCGCAGAGGGTCGTGGCGGTGGAGGACACGATGGGCCAGAACATGCGCTTGGCCGCGTCGCCATAGGCGCGCATCGGGCCGGTGCCGCGGTTGATCTCCTGGTCGGCGTATTCGACGACGACGATGGCGCCGTCGACCAGCATGCCGACGGCGAGGATCAGGCCGAACATCACGATGTTGGTGATCGACATGCCGAACACGGCCAGCAGCGCGAAGCACAGCAGGAACGAGGTCGGGATCGCGAAGCCCACCAGCAGCGCCGAGCGGATGCCGAGCGCGCCCAGCACCACCACCATGACCAGCGCGACGGCGGTCAGCACCGAACCCTCGAGCTGGCTGACCATGCCCTCGACCTGGCGGCTTTCATCCATCGAGAAATCGACCTGCACCGCGCTTTGCAGCGGCGCGGGCCAGGAGGCGCGCATCTCCTCGACCGCGGCGCGCACCTCGGCCACGGTGTCGATGATCGGCACGCCCTTGCGCTTCACGACCTGCAGCGCGATCGTCGGCTCGCCGTTGTAGCGCGCCGTGCCCTGGCGGTCCTCGAAGGTCAGGTTGATGGTGGCGATGTCCCCGAGGGTCACCACCCGGTCGCCATTGGTCTTGATCGGCAGGCCGTAGACGTCCTGGGGGCTGTCGAAGCTGCCCGGCAGCTTGACCGAGAACTGGCCCGTGCCCGCCTCGACCGCGCCGGCGGCCACGAGGCGGTTGTTGTTGGTCACGACGGCGGCCAGCTCGGCCGCGGTGACGTTGTAGGCCTCGAGCTTCAGCGGGTCGATCAGGACCTCGAGCATCTCCTCGCGGTGGCCGGCGAGCCCGGCCTCGAGCACCGGGGTCAGGCCCTCGACCTCCTTCTGCATGTCCTTGGCGAGGCGCAGCAGGGTGCGTTCGGGCACGTCGCCCGAGAGGGAGATGATGAGGATCGGGAACTCGGAGAGGTTCACCTCCTCCACCGTCGGCTCGTTATAGCCGTCGGGGAATTCGGACTTGGCGCGGTCGGTCGCCTCGCGCACCTGCGCCAGCGTCGCGTTCTTGTCCCAGCCGAAGTCGAACTTGAGCAACATGCCGCCATAGCCGTCGGCGGCGAAGCCGGTCATGTCGTCGAGCCCGTCGACGTCGGACAGCTCGGTTTCAAGCGGCTTGACCAGGAGGCGTTCGCTGTCGACGGCCGAGATGCCGGGGAAGCTGACCGACACGAAGATGATCGGCACGTCGATGTCGGGCTCGCCTTCCTTGGGCAGGGACGAGTAGGAGAACCACCCGGCGGCGATGGAGAGCAGGATGAAGGCGAAGATGGTGCGGGTGCGGGACGTGGCCCAGTCGACGAGGCCGGTCATCCGCGCGCGTCCCAGGTGCTGATGGTCGCGTCGATGGCGCGGCCGTCGGAGACGTATTCCTGCCCGACATAGATGATGTTCACCTCGTCCGGCAGGCCGGTCAGCCACACGCCCTCGGCCTCGTCGCGCAGGATGGTGACGGGCATGAACTTGGCCTTGCCGTCCACCGCCGCGCGGATCCCGAGGGTCCCGGCGTTGTTGAGCGTCAGCGCCGCCTGGGGCGCGAGATGCGCGGTGCGGCCCTGGAGCGGGATCCAGATCTCGGCGGTCATGCCGTCGCGGATCTTGCCGTCGGGGTTCCGGGCCGAGACCTCGATGCGGAAGGTGCGGGTCTGCTGGTCGGCGGCGCGGGAGACGAAGGTGACGATGCCGTCCACCTCGCGCCCCGAGACGAGGCGGGCGCGGGCGGGCATCCCGGCCTCGACCTTGTCGACATCGGTTTCGGGCGCGTAGCCGACGATCTCGATCGGGTCGAGGGCGATGACCTGGGCGCACTGGTCGCCGGCGCGCAGCAGGGCGCCGAGCTCGGCCGTGTCGCTTTCAAGCACGCCGTCGAAGGGGGCGCGCATCTCGAGGCGCTGGATGTCGAGCTCGATCTGCCGGACCGCGGCGGTGGCGGCCTCGAGCTGGGCGAGGCGGGCCATGGCGGTGGTCTCGGCCGCGTAGCCGCGCTCGGACAGCTTCTGGGCGGCGTCGTTGTCGACCCGGGCCTGGGCGAGGGCGGCGCGGGCCTGGGCCAGCTGCGCCTGGCGCGAGCCTTCCTCGATCCGGCACAGCAGGTCGCCGCGGGACACCTTCGCGCCCGCGCGGCTCGGCTCGGAGACGACGAGGCCCGAGGTCTCGGCCCGCACCGAGACGTTTCGGTGCGCCTCGGTGCGCCCGCGCAGGATCAGCGCGCTTTCGACGGGCCGGGCGACGGACTGGAAGGCGACCACCTTGACCGGGGGCTGGGCCTGCGCCTCGGCCGCCGCGGGGCCGTCGGCGCCGCCGGTTTCCTGGGCGTCGGTCGGGTGGACGATCCAGAAATAGAGGCCGATGCAGACCAGCGCTGCCATGAGAAGGGGAAGAGGACGCATTGCGTGGGCTCCGACTGTGCTGATCCGACGGCCAGGGGGTACGTGTAGCACGAACCGGGGGCCGGTTTCCGTCGCGAGGAATGTCGCGGCGGGCGCGGTCCGTCCGCGCGGCGGGCGCGGGCGGCGGGGCGAGGCCCCCGCGCAGGCGCGCGCGCGGAAGCATTGCAGGCGATATGGCGCGGCCGGCGGGGGCCGCAAGGGCGCATGTTCCGTCAATTCGACGCGCCTTGCCGCCGCCGCCGGGCGGACCGGGGGCGCGAGGGGGCGAGTCGGGCGGACAAGAGAACGCCGTTCTCCTGCCGATATCGACCGGACGGCGTCCCAAATCAAGGGGTGCGGCGCGATTTTCACGCTGTTGCATCATGCGCGGCGCTGGTGCATAGCCGTTCAGGCCCGGGGGGACGGCGTTTCGCCCCCGCAGTCCGGGCCCGAATTTACGGCGAGGGAGCAGGCGGATGAGCGACACAGACAGCTTCGTCCAGGAGGTGACCGAGGAGCTGCGGCGCGACCGCATGCTCAAGCTCTGGAAATCCTGGGGGCCGGGCGTGATCTTCGCCGTGGTGGCCGTCGTCGCCGCCACCGCCGTGCTCGAATGGCGCAAGCAGCGCGACGAGGCCGCGGCGCAGGAGGCGGGCGCGGCGCTGATCGAGGCGCTGCAGTCCTCCACCCCCGAGGCGAAGGCGCTGCGCTTCTCGGAGGCCGCCGAGGCGCTGCCCGAGGGCCCGGCGCTGCTGGCGCGCCTGGGCGAGGCGAACGCGCGCATCGAGGCGGGCGAGGAGGACGCGGCCGCCGCGATCCTGCGCGACGTCGCCGCGCGCGGCGGGGTGGACCCGCTCTATCGCGACCTCGCCGATTTCAAGGCCGCGCTGGTGGAGCTTCCGAAGCTGACCCCGTCCGAGCGCGTCGCCGCGATGACCCCCTTCACCGCCGAGACCCATCCCTTCCGCCTTCTGGCGCTGGAGCAGCGCGCGGGCGCGCAGCTGGCCGCCGGGGACCGCGAAGCGGCCCGGGCCGACGCGACCGCCGCGCTGCAGGACCAGATGGCCTCGCGCGGGCTGCGCGAGCGGCTGGCGCAGCTGCTGGAGCTGATCGGCCCCGAGGAGGACGCGTGATGAGCCTCGCCCCGACGCGCCGCCCGGCGTCCCGTCCCGCTTCGCTTCGCATGACGGCGCGGTCCGGCGCGCGCCTCTCGGCCGCCGCGCTGGCGCTGCTGGCGCTCGGCGCCTGTTCCTCGAACGAGACGCCGCGCCTGCCGGGCGAGCGGATCGCGATCCGCGCGGCCGAGCTGGGCGCGAATGAAGAGGGGCTGATCGCCTCGCGCCCGCTGCCGCCGGTGGCCGAGAGCGGGTCCTGGACCCATGCGGGCGGCGACGCGGCGCATGGCGGCGGTCGCCGCCAGGGCCTGGCGGGCGCGCCGGCGCTGGCCTGGTCGGCCTCGGTCGGCGACGCGCCGGGCGAGAAGACGCTGCCCACGGGCCTCGTGGCCGCGGATGGCCGCATCTTCGCGCGCGACGGCGCCGCGGGGGTCCGGGCCTTCGACGCGGCGAGCGGCTCCGTGCTGTGGACCGCCGACCTCGCGCTCGAGGGCGAGGAGAGCGACGACGCCTATGGCGGCGGGCTGGCGATCGGGCCGCGGGGCCGGGTCTACGCCACCACCGGGCATGGCGAGGTGGTCGCGCTGGATCCGTCGAGCGGCGAGATCGCGTGGCGCGCCCGCGGGACCGCGCCCTATCGCGGCGCGCCGGTGGTGACGGGCGGCGAGGTGGCCGCGGTCGACACCGCCAACATGGTGCGCGGCTTCTCCATCGCCGACGGGTCCCCGGCCTGGACGGTCGAGGGGCTGTCGACCCGCCGCGGCAACCTTGGCCGCGGCGCCCCCGCGGGGGTGCCGGGCGCGGTGCTCGCGCCCTTCGGCTCGGGCGAGCTGGCGGTGATCCGCACGCCCTCGGGCGTCCGGGTCTGGTCGATCAACCTGTCGGCCGGCGCCGCGGGCGAGGGGCTGTCGGCCTTCACCGACGTGACCTCCGGGCCGGTGGTGATGGGCGGCGTGATCCTGGCCGGCGTCGCGGGCGGCCCGTTCAAGGGCATCGACGGGCGCCGGGGGACCGAGATCTGGTCGCGCGGCTTCGGGTCTCTCTCGCCCGCCTGGGCGGCGCTGGACACGGCCTATGTGGTGACCACCGAGCCGCGGATCCTGCGCATCGACGCGCGCACCGGCGCGACGCTCTGGTCCCGCGCCCTCGAGGGGTTCGAGGACATGGAGGACCGCGAGGACCCGGTGGCCTGGGCCGGGCCGGTGCTGGCCGGGGACACGGTCTGGACCGTGAGCTCGGACGGGCGGCTCGCGGGCTTCGACGCGGTGTCGGGCCAGCCGGGCCCGGTGGTGGAGATGCCGGGCGGCGCCAGCGCCGGCCCGATCGCCGTCGATGGCCGCCTGCACGTGCTGACCGATGACGGCCGGCTGCTGACCTATCGCTGAGGCCCGGCGCCGGGGCGCGCGCGGGGGCTTGACGCCGCGCGCCGCTTCGGCGATACGCGCCCGCTTCGACCCCTCCCGCGCCCGGCGCGGGGACCGAGAAGAGAGAGAGAAGGGGCCGCGCATCCCGCCCGGCCCCTCTTGTCGTATTTCAGCGCCCTCCTCCGCGGGGGCGACCCGCTTCAGGAGCGCTCGTCGCCATGTCCTTCACCCTCGCCATCGTCGGCCGTCCGAACGTCGGCAAGTCCACGCTGTTCAACCGCCTGGTGGGCAAGCGCCTTGCGCTGGTGGACGACACCCCCGGCGTGACCCGCGACCTGCGCGAGGGCGAGGCGCGGCTCGGCGACCTGCGCTTCACGGTGATCGACACCGCGGGGCTGGAAGACGCCACCGATGACAGCCTGCCGGGCCGGATGCGCGCGCTGACCGAGCGCGCCATCGGCATGGCGGACGCCTGCCTTTTCGTCGTCGACGCGCGCACCGGCATCACCGCCCAGGACCAGCAGCTCGCCACGTTGCTGCGCAAGGCCGAGGCGACGGTGGTGCTCGGCGTGAACAAGGCCGAGGGCGTGCAGGGCGAGACCGGGGTGATGGAGGCCTGGAGCCTCGGGATCGGCGAGCCGATCGGCCTGTCGGCCGAGCATGGCGAGGGGTTCGGCGACCTTTTCGCCGCGCTGGCGCCGCTGGTCGAGGCCAAGGAAGAGCTGATGAGCGAGGAGGAGAAGGCGGCGCGCGACGACAAGCCCCTCCAGATCGCCATCATGGGCCGCCCGAACGCGGGCAAGTCGACGCTGGTCAACGCGATCCTCGGCGAGGAGCGGATGCTGACCGGCCCCGAGGCGGGGATCACGCGCGACTCGATCTCGGTCGAGGTGACCTGGGGCGAGGAGCGGGTGCGCATCTTCGACACGGCGGGGATGAGGAAGCGCGCGAAAGTCGTTGAGAAACTTGAGAAACTCTCGGTTCATGACGGCATCCGCGCGGTGAAGTTCGCCGAAGTCGCGGTGGTGCTTCTGGACAGCACGATCCCGTTCGAGCAGCAGGATTTGCGGCTGGCGGACCTGGCCGAGCGCGAGGGGCGCGCGGTGGTCGTCGCGGTCAACAAGTGGGACCTCGAGGACGACAAGTCGGTGCGCGCCAAGGAGCTGCGCGAGGAATTCGCCCGCCTGCTGCCGCAGCTGCGCGGCGCGCCGCTGGTCTTCATCTCGGCGCTGCAGGGCAAGAATCTCGACAAGCTGCGCGACGCGATCTTCAAGGTCTACGAGACCTGGAACATGCGCATCACCACCGGCCAGCTGAACCGCTGGCTGATCGCGCAGACCGAGGCGCACCCGCCGCCCGCCCCCTCGGGGCGCCGCATCCGCCTGCGCTACATGACCCAGGTGAAGTCGCGCCCGCCCAGCTTCGCGGTGTTCTGCCAGAAGGGGGACGACCTGCCGGACAGCTACACCCGCTTCCTGGTGAACGGGCTGCGGCGTGATTTCGGCCTCGACGGCGTGCCGATCCGGCTGTTCTATCGCAAGTCGGACAACCCCTACGAGGCGAAGGCGAACAAGCGCAAGATCCACTGATCCCCGCGCCGCCTCGTCCGGGGGCGGCATGGGAGGATGCTATGAAGATCAAGCGTTTGGCCGAGGTTCCTCAGGTTGCGCCGAACCCGGCGAACTTCACCGGGGCGGTGCATCACGCCGCGCTGACCGCGCCGCCCGCGCCCGCCCGCCTGCGCATGAGCCGCGTGCGGTTCGAGCCGGGCGCGCGGACCAACTGGCACACGCATCCGCTGGGGCAGACCCTGTGGGTGGTGTCCGGCGTGGGCCGGGTGCAGCGGGAGGGCGGCCCGGTGGAGGAGATCCGCGCCGGCGACGTGATCGAGTTCGCGCCGGGCGAGAAGCACTGGCACGGCGCGGGGCCCGAGACCGAGATGGAGCACATCGCGGCGCAGGAGGAGCTGGACGGGTCCTTCGCGACCTGGCTGGAGCCGGTTTCGGACGAAGATTACCTTTTCAGTGCAGCAGGCTGACGCCTTTTCTTCAGGTATCGTGACAGGCGCGCGGGGGCCTCACTCGGCCCGCGCGACCTGGTCGGCCATGTCCCGGGCGATGCGCAGGGCCATGCGGGCCATGGCCTCGGCGGCTTCGGCGCGGGCGCGCATCGCCGCGCTCTCGGCCCGCAGGTCGTCGATGCGCAGCTGCATGCAGGCGAGGGCGGCGCTCAGCTCCGCCGCGTCGTTCGACATCACCGGGGGCATGTCGCAGACCGGGTCCCAGGCGTCCTCGGACGCGGCGGCGGCGAGGGGCGCAAGGGCCGGCGCGGCGGCGCAGGCGAGGCGGGCGGACGGCGTCATGGGCGTTCTCCCCAGGCTTCGGGCGGGCGCGGCCCGGGCGGCGCGGAGGTCGGCGCCGGGCGGGTGCAGACCCGCGGGAAAACGTCACCTCGAGCGGTGAATGTTTTCTTAAAATAGCCTGCGGCCCGGGCCGCGTTTCGTCAAGCGAAACGGGTTGACCCCGGGGAAGCGGCCCCTTGGGGAAGCGGCCCGTGGGGAAATGGCCTGTCGCCGGGATGGAGGCTCAGCGCCCGGCGCGGCGGACTTCCACGGTGACATGCTCGATGGACCAGCGCTCGGCCATCACGTTGCGGATGCGGTCGGCGGCGGCCTCGGGGTCGGCATCGTCCGCGATCCGGGCGTGGAGGGTGGCGAGCGGGCGGCTCTCGGTCAGCGACCAGAGGTGGACATGGGCGATCTCCAGCGCCTCGGGGATCTCGGCGCGCAGGGCGCCCGCGACTTCCTCGGCGGTGGGCGAGGGGGGCGCGGCCTCGAGCAGGATCTGCGCGCTTTCGCGGGTCACCGCCCAGGCGGAGCGCAGGATGATGAGCGCGACGAGGACCGAGAGGATCGGGTCGATCGGGGTCCAGCCGGTGGCCATGATGATCAGCGCCGCGGCGATGGCGGCGACGGAGCCGAGCAGGTCCCCCATCACGTGCAGCGCCGCCGCGCGGACGTTGAGCGACGACCGGTCGCCCGATTGCAGGGCGAGGAAGGCGAGCACGTTGACCGCGAGGCCCGCGGCCGCGATCCACAGCATCAGCCCGCCGAGCACCGGCGCGGGGGCGGCGAGGCGCTGGACGGCCTCGACGCAGATCCACAGCGCGACGGCGAACAGCGCCATGCCGTTGGCGAAGGCGGCGAGGACGGTGAACCGGCCCCAGCCGTAGCTGCGCTTTGCATCCGCGGGGCGTCGGGCGAGGCGCATGCCGATCCAGGCCAGCGCGAGCGAGGCGAAATCGGTCGCCATGTGGCCTGCATCGGCCAGCAGCGCCAGCGAGCCGGAGATGACCCCGCCCGCGATCTCGGCCAGCATGAAGCCGCCGGTCAGCAGGCAGGCGATGCCGAGCGCGCGGGAAGACGCGCCCTCGGCGTGGTGGTGGTGGCCGTGGGAGTGGCCTTGTGAGTGACCGTGGTGGCCGTGGTGGTGATGATGTCCGCTCATGCCCCGGACGCTACGGCGCGGCGGCGGCGGGGTCGAGGCGGTCCAGCAGCCGGAAGGGGCGCGGCAGGGGGCCGCAGGGCCGCCCGCCGGTCCTGCGGCCCCCGGCGCAGCGCCCGAAGCCGCCGCGACGGGTGACGGGGGCCGCGCCGGCCGAGGGGGCTCGATGCCCCCGAGGGCGGCCCCACGTGGACCGGATGCGCATGAAAAAGCCCCGGCCGCGCGGGGCGGTCGGGGCTGTTCTGCGGGGGCCGCGCGGGGCGCGGGCCTTCAGCCCTCCAGCGCCGCCTGGATCGCGTCGACGATGCCCGCGGCGGCCTCGTCCACCGGGGGCAGGGCGTCGCGGATCTCTCCGGGCCGGAAGCGGGCGCGCAGGGCGGTGTCCATCGCGGGCGGCGCCGGGCGCAGGACGGCGATGTTCGCCTGCGCCGTCTCGGCCGCCCAGGCCCGGGCGAAGACCTCGGCCGCGGCCTTGGACGCCTCGTAGACCGAGTGGAACTTGCCCGCATTCACCCGGTCGGCCGGGAACACCGCCACCGCCTGCGGGGCGGCGCGCATCAGCGGGTCCATGCAGCGCACCAGCCGCTGCACCCCGAGGGCGTTGACCGCGAAGGTCCGCTCGAGATCCTTCTTGCCGCCATGCTCGACCGGCGACAGGGGCGGGGCGTGGGCGGCGCAGTTCACGAGGATGTCGAGCCGCCCCCAGCGTTCGTGGATCGCCAGCCCGAGCCGTTCCAGCGCCGGGTCGTCGGTGATGTCGGCGGGAACCAGCGTCGCCTGCGGACCGCCCGCGGCGCGGATCTCGTCGTCGAGCTCTTCCAGCGCGCCGGTGGTGCGGGCGAGCGCGATCACCTCGGCCCCCTGCGCGCCGAGGCGGCGGGCCATCGCCCGGCCCAGCCCGCGCGAGGCGCCGGTGACGAGGGCGAGCTTGCCGTCGAAGGGGCGGCTCATGCCCCGGCCTTCCGCTGGGCGGGGATGCGCCCCGAGGCGATCTGGTCCGAGGGCGGGATCGGGTATTCGCCCGAGAAGCAGGCGTCGCAATACTGGGGGCAGGCGGCGTCGCGCTCGCTCTCGCCCACCGCGCGGTAGAGGCCGTCGAGGGTCACGAAGCGCAGGGAATCGACGCCGAGATGGGCGCGCATCTCTTCCTCGGACATGGTGGCGGCGAGGAGTTTTTCGCGGTCCGGGGTGTCGACGCCGTAGAAGCAGGGCCAGGAGGTGGGCGGCGAGGCGATGCGGAAATGCACCTCCTTCGCGCCGGCGTCCAGCATCATGTCCTTGATCTTGATCGAGGTGGTGCCGCGCACGACCGAGTCGTCCACCAGCACCACCCGCTTGCCGCGGATCAGCGCCCGGTTGGGGTTGAGCTTGAGGCGCACGCCCATGTTGCGGATCTGCTCGGACGGCTCGATGAAGGTGCGGCCCATGTACTGGTTGCGGATGATCCCCATGGCGTAGGGGATGCCCGATTCCTGGGAAAAGCCGATGGCCGCGGGGGTGCCGCTGTCGGGCACGGGGCAGACCAGGTCGGCCTCCACCGGCGCCTCGCGCGCCAGCTCCACGCCGATGCGGCGGCGCGATTCGTAGACCGAGCGGCCGCCGATCACGCTGTCGGGGCGCGAGAAATAGACATGTTCGAAGATGCAGAACCGGGAGGGGGCGGGCTCGAACGGGCGGGAGCTCTCGACGCCGCCTTCCTCGGTGATGATGACCATCTCCCCGGGCTCGATCTCGCGCACGTATTCGGCGCCGCAGATGTCGAAGGCGCAGGTCTCGGAGGCGAGCGCCCAGCCGTCGCCGAGGCGGCCGAGGACCAGCGGGCGCACGCCCATCGGGTCGCGCACGCCGATCAGCTTGGTGCGGGTCAGCGCGATGACCGAGAACGCGCCCTCGACGCGGCGCAGGGCCTCCTTCATCCGCTCGGGGATGTTGGGCTGGAAGCCGCGGGCGATGAGGTGGACGATGCATTCCGTGTCCGAGGAGGACTGGAAGATCGAGCCGCGCTCGGTCAGCGCGCGGCGCAGGGCGGCGGCGTTGGTCAGGTTGCCGTTATGGGCGACGGCGCAGCCGCCCATGGCGAACTCGGCGTAGAGGGGCTGGACGTCGCGGATCGCGGTCTGGCCCTTGGCGCCGGAGGTGGAGTAGCGCACGTGGCCGATGGCGGCGCGGCCGGGCAGCTGCTCGATGGTCTCGCGCTCGGTGAAGTTGTCGCGCACGTAGCCGAGCTTGCGGGCGGAGTTGAAGCCGGCCTCGGGGTCGTAGGTGACGATCCCGCCCGCCTCCTGGCCGCGGTGCTGGAGCGCGTGCAGGCCGAGGGCGACGAAGGTCGCGGCGTCGCCGACGCCGATGCAGCCGAACAGGCCGCATTCCTCGCGCAGCTTGTCGCCGTCGGCGTCGTCCGAGCGCGGGTCGAACGGGTGGCGGGGGAAGCGGTGCTCGTCGAGGGGCATGGGGCGCGGTCCCTTGTGCGGTGCGAAAACCGGAGTCGGGCAGGCTTATAGGCCCGGGGCGGCGGCGTGTCACCACCGCGGCGTCATCATAGCGTCATCCGTTGGGCGCATGGGGGCGTGCCCAAGCGCCGCGCGCCCCGGAAGGACCGGGGCGCGCGGGGGCGTCGTCAGGCGTCGGTGGGGCCGCCCTCGGGGGCGTCGAAGAGCTGCAGCCCCTCGCATTCCCCGGCGAACCCGGCCCACATCGAGGTGAACCACTCGGGCAGGGCGGCCTCGCCGCTCTGGGCGCGGGCCGAGAGCTGGGCGGTGGTGGTTTCGACCCAGGCGCGGGCCATCTCGGCCGGCTCGGCGATCAGCGACAGCAGGCGGGCGTTCTCGATCTCGGGCATCCGGGCGTCGGGGGCGACGACGAAGGTGTAGACGGCGTAGGCGATGATCAGCAACGCGAGGCCGCGGGCGACGCCGAAGAGGAAGCCGAGGCCCTTGTCGAACACGCCGAGGGGGCTGTCCTGGATGGCGCCGGAGAAGAGCGGCGTGAAGATCGACAGGATGATCAGCGCCAGCGCGAAGACCACCGAGAAGGAGAACAGCTTGGAGAGCGAGCACTGCGAGGCGAGCCAGGGGCCGATGGCGGGGATCTCCTGCACCAGCGGCTCGACGATCGGCGCGCCATAGAGCGAGGCGAAGGCCGCGAGCACCCAGCCGCCGAGGGCCAGCGCCTCGCGCACGAGGCCCCGGTTCCAGGCGAGCATGCCCGACAGGAGCAGGACGAGGGCGATGCCGCCGTCGGCGATGGTGAACTGCATGTAACGCTCCGTTGCTGGCGCCCGGCCCCTGCGGAAGGGACAGGCGACGCTTGGGTCGGCGGACGCGGGCGGGACGGGGAAGGCCCGGGGACGCGCGGCGCGGAATGTGGCGGCCGGGGCGGCCGGTAGGCGGGACGGCCGGTGGGCCGGGGGCGGGCGGCTTCAGCTTGCGTCGAAGGCGTGTTCCAGGAGCGCGCCCAGGTCCTCGATTCTCGTGACTCTCATGCCAGATTTTTCGCGCGTCTTCACCTGCGAAGGGATCAACGCCGAGGTGAACCCGAGGCGCGAGGCCTCGCGCAGGCGCAGTTCGGGCTGCGGCGCGGTGCGCACGGCGCCCGAGAGGGAGATCTCGCCGAACGCCACCGCCTGCGCGGGAAGCGGGCGGTCGCGCAGGGCGGAAAGGAGCGCGGCGGCGATGGCGAGGTCGGCGGCGGGCTCCATGATCCGCAGCCCGCCCGCGACGTTGAGATGCACGTCCATCTGCGCGAACGAGATGCCGCAGCGCGCGTCGAGCACCGCGAGGATCATCGCGAGGCGGGCCGAGTCGCAGCCCACCACCGCGCGCCGGGGCGTGCCGAGCGGGCTGTCGGCCACGAGGGCCTGGATCTCGGACAGCATCGGGCGGGTGCCCTCGAGCCCCGCGAAGACGGCGGAGCCGCTGACGTCCTTCTCGCGGTCCGACAGGAACAGGGCCGATGGGTTGGCGACCTCGCGCAGCCCGCCGCCGGTCATCTCGAACACGCCGATCTCCGCCGCGGGGCCGAAGCGGTTCTTGACCGAGCGCAGGATGCGGAAGGGCCGGGCGCCGTCGCCCTCGAAGTAAAGCGTCGCGTCGACCATGTGCTCGACCACCCGCGGGCCGGCGATCTGGCCGTCCTTGGTGACATGGCCGACCATGATGACCGCCGAGCCGCCGCGCTTCGCGAAGCTGGTGAGTTCATGCGCCGAGGCGCGGACCTGGGAGACGGAGCCGGGGGCGCTGTCGACCGAGTCGAGCCACATGGTCTGGATCGAGTCGATGATGGCGACGTCGGGCTTCTCGGCGTCGAGCGTGGTCAGGACGTCGCGCAGGTTGGTCTCCGCCGCCAGCTTCACCTGCGCGTCCTTGAGGCCGAGCCGCGCGGCGCGCATCCGGATCTGGGCGGTGGCTTCCTCGCCCGACACGTAGACGACCTTGGCGCCGGCATGGGCGTAGGCGGCGGCGGCCTGGAGGAGCAGCGTGGACTTGCCGATGCCGGGATCGCCGCCGATCAGCAGGGCCGAGGAGGGCACCAGCCCGCCGCCGAGCACGCGGTCAAGCTCGGCCACCCCCGTGGCGATGCGCGGCGGCGCGGGTTCTTCGCCCGACAGGTCCACCAGCGGCACCGTCTTGCCCCGCGCGGCCCCGAGGGATTTCGCGCCGGGGCCGGAGGAGAGGGGTTTCTGCTCCTCGATGCTGTTCCACGCCCCGCAGGCGTCGCAGCGCCCGGCCCACTTGGCGTGGACCGCGCCGCAGGCGTTGCAGGCGAAGGAGGGGGCGTCCTTGCGGGCCATGGGCGGCTCAGCCCTCGAAGATCTCGCCGTCGGCGATGGTCATGCCGATGGCGAAATGGATGACCGGGAAGGCGCGGTTCCAGCCCCGCTCCTGGATCACGTTCGCCATGGAGACGAGGGTGAGCACGAGGCCGAAGGCGCGGGCGACGCCGACCGGCAGGCCGAGCGACACGGCGCCGATGGCGAGGATCGTCGAGGCCGCGGCGATGCCCTGCGTCCAGCGCAGGCCCCCTTCGGCCGAATAGGCGCGCCAGGCGGCGTTGAGCGTGGCGGCGAAGACCACCGCGCCGATGAAGATGCCGACAAGCATGATGGTCATGGGGCGCTCCGGAGCTTCTGTTTGGTCAGGTGCGAGACGAGCATCGAGGCGAGCACGCACAGCGCGAAGGCGTAGAGGCCCCAGAGGGGCCTGGCGAAGCCGATGCCCACCCCCTTGGCGACCACCACGATCATGGCGAGCAGGAACACGTCCGCCATCGACAGCTTGCCCGCGATCTCGATGAGGGGCAGGGCGCGGGCGCGCAGCTTTCCGGCCTGGACCGCGGCCAGCAGCAGCGTCTTGCCCATCGGCATGACGACGCCGAGCAGGGCGACGAGGCAGGCGAGGAGCGCGTCCTTGGCCCAGAGGATCTCGAGCCCGCCGAGCACCGAGACGGTGCGCCCGCCGATCATCTCCACCAGCCCGAGTTCGAGCAGCGGCACGGACCATGCCGCGGGCCAGAGCAGCACGAAGGAGAGGTTGGCGAGGAACAGCGCCGGCGGCACGCGCAGCGCGGCGGCGGCGGCGCGCGGGGCGTCGGCAGCGGGCGCCGCGGGGCCGGTCGGGGCGGCGTCCTGCCGGGCGGGGCCGGTCACCGGGCCGCTCACCGGATCGCTTCGATCGGGCCCTGGGCGCGCCCGTGGATGAACTGGTCGACGTAAGGGTCGCCCGAGTCGTCGAGGCGCGAGACCGGCCCCTCCCAGCACACCTTGCCGCCATGGATCATCGCCACCCGGTCGGCGATGGCGCGCACCGAGGTCATGTCATGGGTGATGGTCAGCGCGGTGGCGCCCATCTCGGTCACCAGCTCGCGGATCAGCTCGTTGATCACGCCGGACATGATCGGGTCGAGGCCCGTCGTCGGCTCGTCGAAGAAGATGATCTCGGGGTCATGGGCGATGGCGCGGGCGAGGCCGACGCGCTTCTGCATGCCGCCGGAGAGTTCCGCGGGGAACAGGTCGGCGACATCGGCGGACAGGCCCACGCGGCGCAGCTTGTCGACGGCGATGTCGCGCGCCTCGGCCTTCGGTTTGCGCCCCGATCCGCGGCGGAAGCGGAAGGCGACGTTCTCCCAGACGCTGAGGCTGTCGAACAGCGCCGCGCCCTGGAACAGCATCCCGAAGCGGGCGAGGAATTCGTCGCGGTTGCGCCGCCCGAGGGCCTCGCCATCCACGCGGATCTCGCCCGCGTCCTGCTGGATCAGCCCGAGGATGCATTTCAGGGTCACCGACTTGCCGGTGCCCGACCCGCCGATGATGACGGTGGAGGTCCCCCTGGGCACGGCCAGGTCGACCCCGCGCAGGACTTCCTTGGATCCGAACGCCTTGGCGACGCCGGTCAGCTCGATCATGGGCGTTGCGGTCATGTGGCGAACAGGGCCTCGGTCAGGATGTAGTTGGCGGCGAGGATGAGGATCGAGGCGGAGACCACGGCGTTGGTGGTCGCGCGGCCCACGCCCTGCGCGCCGCGGCCCGAGGAGTAGCCGTGATAGCAGCCCATCAGCGCGATGATGTAGCCGAACACGGCCGCCTTGATCAGGCCCGAGGTGACGTCGCCCGCGGTCAGGTACTGGGCGGTGTTGTGCAGGTACGCCCCCTCGTTGAACCCGAGGCGGCCGACGCCGACGAGGAAGCCCCCCATGATGCCGATGGCGTCGCCCACGAGGGCGAGGACCGGCATCGCGATGGTGGCGGCCGCAAGGCGCGGCGCCACGAGGAATTTCAGCGGGTTGGTGGAGAGGGTGGAGAGCGCGTCGATCTGCTCGGTCACCCGCATGGTCGCGATCTCGGCGGCGACGGAGGCGGAGACGCGCCCGGCGACCATGAGACCCCCGAGGACGGGGCCGAGCTCTCGCGCCATGCCGATGGCGACGATGGACGGGACCACGCTTTCGGCGTTGAACCGCGCGCCGCCGGCATAGATCTGCAGCGCCAGCGCGCCGCCGGTGAAGAGGGCGGTCATGCCGACGACGGGGAGCGAGAAATAGCCGATGCGCACCAGCTGGCGGCCGAATTCGACCGGGTACCAGGCGGGGCGGAAGACGTGGCTGGTCGCGCGCAGGGCGAACAGCGCCAGCGCGCCGACCGAGGCGCACAGGTCGATCACCGTGCGCCCGACGGATGCGAGCAGGCCCATGACGAGGGCGATGACGGGCATGCTTCGTGGCCTTTCCGGGCGCTTCGGGGGCGCGTGCGCCCCGTCGGGAGGTCTGTCTTCAGTCCGCCTCTATGTAACGGCGCTGGTAGCGGTCGCCAAGGGCGGTGAGGACTTCGTAGCCGATGGTGCCGCAGCAGGCGGCGAGCTGGTCGACCGACTGGTTGGGCCCGAGAATTTCGAGCAGCTGCCCGGTCTGCACGTCGGGATGGTCGGTCAGGTCGACCGTGACCATGTCCATAGAGATGCGGCCCACCAGCGGCGCGGGGCGGCCGCGAAGGTACGTCTTCACGCCCTTGAGGGTGCGGAAGAACCCGTCGGCATAGCCCAGCGGCAGCACGCCGATGCGGCTGTCGCGCCGCGCGGTCCAGGCGGCGCCGTAGCCGACGGTGTCGCCCGCGGGGACGCGGCGGACCTGGAGCAGCGGCGCCTCGAGCGTCACCACCCTCTTCGCCGCGCCGAAGGGCAGCCCGCCATAGAGGCCGACGCCCGGGCGCACCAGGTCGAAATGGAAGGGCGCGCCGAGCAGCGTGCCCCCGGTGGCGGCGAGGGAGAGCTGCGCGCCGGGCGCGGCGGCGCGCAGCAGCGCGGAGCGGCCCGCGAAGGCGCCGCGCTGGCGCGCATTCATGCCCGCCGAGGGCTCGTCGGCCATGGCGAGATGGGACATCACGAGGGTGATCTCGCAGCCGCCGGCGCCGTCGGCGCGCAGAAGGTCGATCTCCTCCGAGGTGAAGCCGAGCCGGTTGATGCCGCTTTCGATATGGACGCCGATCTTCGGCGGCGCCTCGAAGGCGTAGAGGGCGGAGCGGAGCGCCTTGAGTTGAGACGGCGAGCTGACGACGGGCCGCATGTCATTGGACGCAAAGAGTTCCAGGTCCGACGGCATGAACCCGTTGAAGACATAGATCACCGGGCCGGGCCCGAGGATCCGGCGCAGGCGCGCGCCTTCCAGGGCCTGGGCGACGAAGAAGGTCTTCGCCCCCGCCGCGGCCAGCGCCGGGGCCACGCGGTCCAGCCCGCAGCCATAGGCGTCGGCCTTCACCACCGCCGCCGCCTCGGCCGGGGCGGCGATGTCGGCCAGCGCGCGCCAGTTCGCGGCCAGCGCGCCGAGGTCGATGGTCAGGATCGGGCGCGACAGGCCCCCGTCGACGAAATCGTCACTCATACTCGATGCCACGCTGGTCTTCCTTGGCGAGGTTGCCGAACTTGGTGAACTCGCCCTCGAAGGACAGCTCGACCGAGCCGATCGGGCCGTGGCGCTGCTTGCCGAGGATCACCTCGGCCTTGCCGCGGACCTGCTCCATCAGCTCCTGCCAGGACATCATCTTCTCGTGCTCGGTCTCGGAGGGCTTCTCGCGCTCGCGGTAATACTCCTCGCGGAACACGAACATCACCACGTCGGCGTCCTGCTCGATGGAGCCGGATTCGCGCAGGTCCGAGAGCTGGGGGCGCTTGTCCTCGCGCGACTCGACCTGGCGGGAGAGCTGGGAGAGGGCGATGACGGGGATGTCGAGCTCCTTGGCGATGGCCTTGAGGCCCTGGGTGATCTCCGACACCTCGTTCACGCGGCTGTCCTTGGCGGTGGCGGGGCGCAGCAGCTGGAGGTAGTCGATCACCAGCAGGTCGAGCCCGTGCTGGCGTTTGAGGCGCCGGGCGCGGGCGGCGACGGTGGAGATGGGCAGCGCGGGCGTGTCGTCGATATAGAGCGGCATCCGCTCGAGCTCGCGCGCGGCCTCGACGAAGCGGGCGAACTCGTCCTCGGTCATGTCGCCGCGGCGCAGCTTGTGGGAGGGGACGCGGGCGGCCTCGGACAACACGCGGGTGGCGAGCTGTTCGGCGGACATTTCGAGCGAGAAGAACCCGACCTTGCCGCCGTCGATGGTGCCGTAGGTGCCGTCGGGTTTTTCGCCTTCGCGCCAATCCCTTGCGATGTTGAATGCAATGTTCGTCGCAAGCGTGGTCTTGCCCATGGAGGGGCGGCCCGCGAGGATGATGAGGTCCGACGGGTGCAGCCCGCCCATCTGCTTGTCGAGGTCGATCAGCCCGGTGGAGATGCCGGCGAGGTTGCCGTCGCGCATATAGGCGGCGTTGGCGGCGTCGACGGATTCAGCCGCCGCTTTGACGAAGCTCTTGAACCCCCCTTCGAACCTGCCTTTTTCGGCGAGACCGTACAGCGCCTGCTCGGCCTTCACGATCTGCTCGCGCGGGTCGTCGTCGGGATGGATGGTGACGGCGCGGTGGTGAATCTCCTGCCCGAGATTCATGATCTCGCGGCGCAGGAACATGTCGTAGATCGCCTGGCCGTAATCCTTGGCGGCCGAGAAGCTGACCGCGGCGCCGGCGAGATAGGCGAGATAGGCGGTGCCGCCGAGCTCGGCGATGCCCGGGTCGTCCTCGAGGAACGGCTTGAGGGTGACGGGCGAGACCAGCAGGTTCTTGGCGCGCCGATTCTTGATCAGCTCGTAGATCCGCTCGTGCACCGGGTCGTAGAAATGCTGCGGCTCGACCAGGCGCTCGACCTGCTCGTAGACGTCGTTGTTGACCAGGATGGCCCCGAGAAGGGCCTGCTCGGCCTCGACATTGCAGGGGATGGGGCTGTCGGCGCCGGCGCCGTGCGCCTGCTCCGGGGCGCCGTCCGGGGGGGGCGGTCCGTCGTGCATGTCACCTCTCCGATGTGCGGGCGCAACATAGCCGGGCGCGGGCGGCGGCGCACGCGGAATTCGGCGGGTTGCGTGCGGGCGCGCGGGGCGGCATGGTCATGCCGCAATGCCGCGAACCCAACAGGAGGATGGCGCAAATGAGCCTCCGCATCAATGACATCGCCCCGGATTTCACCGCCGAGACGACGGACGGGCCGATCAGCTTCCACGACTGGATCGGCGACGGCTGGGCGATCATGTTCTCGCACCCCAAGGACTTCACCCCGGTCTGCACGACCGAGCTGGGCGCCGCCGCGGGCATGGCCGAGGAATTCGCCAAGCGGAACTGCAAGCTGATCGGGATCTCGGTCGACACGGTCGAGGATCACCAGAAGTGGAAGTCCGACATCTCGGCCGTCACCGGCAATGCGGTGTCCTACCCGATGATCGCGGACACCGATCTGAAGGTGGCGAAGCTCTATGACATGCTGCCGGCCGAGGTGGAGGGCGTCTCCGCGGGCCGCACCGCCGCCGACAACCAGACGGTGCGCACGGTGTTCTTCGTCGGCCCCGACAAGCGCATAAAGATGTACATGGCCTACCCGATGACCACGGGCCGCAACTTCCCGGAGCTGCTGCGCATCCTCGATTCGATGCAGCTGACCCTGGCGCACAAGGTGGCGACCCCGGCGGACTGGCAGCCGGGCGACGACGTGATCATCACCCCGGCCGTGTCGGACGAGGACGCGACCGCGAAATTCGGCGCCTTCGACAAGAAGCTGCCCTATCTGCGGGTGACCAAGCAGCCCGCCTGATCCGGGCCTGCCGCGCCGACGAACGGGGCCGCCTTCGGGCGGCCCCTTTGCGTTGGTGCTGCGGCGCCGCATGGTGGCGGGCGAAGGAGAGCCGCCATGCATGACGACCCGGACCGTTTCATCCTGATCGCCGACATCCACGGCAATGCCGACGCGCTGGCCGCGGTGCTGGCCGATATCGACGCGCGCGAGGCGCCGGGGGCGCGGATCGTGAACCTCGGGGATCACCTGAGCGGGCCGCTGGACCCCGCGGGGACGGCCGAGTTGCTGGAGGGGCGGGAGATGGTGTTCCTGCGCGGCAACCATGACCGGGTGGTGGGGACGGCGGCGCCGCGGGAGATGGGCGCGACGGACCGCTTCACGGTGGATCGGCTGAGCCCGGCGCGCATCGCCTGGCTGCGCGAGATGCCGGAGGTTCTGCGGATCGGGGACGGGTTCTTCTGCCACGCGATCCCGCGCCATGACGAGACGTATTGGGCCGAGCGGGTGACGCCGGACGGGCGGGTCGTGCTGCGCGGGGCCGAGGAGATCGCGGCGGAGGCGGCGGGGATAGATGCGGGGCTGCTGGCCTGCGGACACTCGCACCAGCCGCGGGTGTCGCGGTTGGGGGATGGGCGGCTGTGGGTGAACCCGGGCTCGGTCGGGTGCCCGGCGTATCGTGACGAGACCCCGGTTCCGCACGCGATGGAGACCGGGAGCGCGGATGCGCGCTACGCGGTCGCATGGCGCGAGGGCGGGCTGTGGCGGGCGGATCTGCGCGCGGTGCCCTATGACGCCGCGCGGATGGTCGCGGCGGCGCGGGCGGCGGGGCGCGAGGATTGGGCGCGGGCGGTGGCGACGGGATATGCGGGCTGAAGGGGCGATAAGGTTTTCTTATCGCGGTCCCGATCGGACGGGGTTTCCTAAATTTGAAATCTGTAAGCTTCGAGCTATAAGGCGATGACATGAAAAGAAAAAGCCGCGGCGCAGGGCCGCGGCTTTTCCAGGTCTTGCAGGGTCGCGAAGCGCGGCAGGATCAGACCTGCGGCTGCTCCTCGGCCTGGCTGTCGCCGTCCACGATCGGGCCTTCGTCATCCGAGGCGCCGCGCGGGTCGAGGTCGTCGTCATCGTTCGCCGCGGCGCCGATGTCGTCGAACAGCTCGGCGATGTCGAAGTCAGCCTCGGCGTCCTCTTCGGCGCGGAGCTCCTGGATCGACTTGCCGGAGGCCTGCAGTTCGGCCTCTTCCTGCGAGCGGGCGACGTTGACGGTGACCGTCGCGTCGACCTCGGGGTGCAGGATGATGCGGACCTCGTGCAGACCCAGTTCCTTGATCGGCTTGTTGAGCACGACCTGGGAACGGGCGACGGAGAAGCCGGCCTCGGTGGCGCAGTCGGCCACGTCGCGGGTGGAGACGGAGCCGTAGAGGGCGCCCGAATCCGACGCGGAGCGGATCACGACATAGGCTTCGCCGTTGAGCTTGTCGGCCACGGCTTCCGCCTCGGCCTTGAGCTCCAGGTTGCGGGCCTCCAGCTGGGCGCGTTCGGCTTCGAACCGGGCCAGGTTGGCCTTGGTGGCGCGAAGCGCTTTGCCCATGGGCAGGAGGAAGTTGCGCGCGAAGCCGGGCTTGACGGTGACGACGTCGCCCATCTGGCCGAGCTTCTCGACGCGTTCGAGCAGAACAACGTGCATGTCGTCCTCCTTACTTCACAGCGTAGGGGAGCAGGGCGAGGAAGCGGGCGCGCTTGATGGCCTTGGCCAGTTCACGCTGCTTCTTCGCCGAGACGGCGGTGATGCGGGACGGGACGATCTTGCCGCGCTCGGAGATGTAGCGCTGCAGGAGCTTGACGTCCTTGTAGTCGATCTTCGGCGCGTTCTCGCCCGAGAAGGGGCAGGTCTTGCGCCGGCGGAAGAAGGGTTTGCGAGCCATGTGCGAATACTCCTGTCAGATCAATCGCGCCGGCCGCGGCCGCCGCGGTCGCCGCCGCGCCCGCCGCGCCCACGATCGTCGCGGGACTGCTTGGCGAGAACGACCGCCGACGGGCCTTCCTCGTGCTCGTCCACCTTGACGGTCATCACGCGCATGACGTCGTCATGCAGGCGCATCAGGCGCTCCATCTCCTGCACCGCGGCCGAGGGGGCGTTGGAGCGGATGAAGGCGTAGTGGCCCTTGCGGTTCTTGTTGATCTTGTAGGACATGGTCCGGAGGCCCCAGTACTCGAAGCCGACCACGTCGCCCTCGTTGTCCTTGAGGACCTGGCCGAAGTGCTCGATGAGCCCTTCCGCCTGCGCGTTGGAAAGATCCTGACGCGCGATGAAGACATGCTCGTAGAGAGCCATGCTGTCACCTGTCATGTATGCGAGGCTTCACAATGCGGGATCGCGCCGGGGCGCGGCTTCCGGGTCCGCATACGAGGGGCGTCGCGTGGAGTGGGGTGTGGAAGCGCGCCCCCCTTGCACCAGAACGGGGCGGGATGCAAGGGAAAGCGGGACGCGAGGGCGGTTGAACCTTGCCTTGCGGGCCGTTAAGCGGTGGGGCGACGGGTAATGAACCAGAGGGAGAGGGCCATGCGCGCCTTCGTGTTTCCGGGCCAGGGCGCCCAGACCATCGGCATGGGCAAGGACCTTGCCGACGCGCATCCGGCGGCGGCCGAGGTGTTCGGGCGGGTCGACGAGGCGCTGGGAGAGAAGCTCTCGGCCCTGATCTGGGAGGGGGACATCGCCGAGCTGACGCTGACCGCGAATGCGCAGCCGGCGCTGATGGCGACCTCCATGGCCGCGATGGCGGCGCTGGAGGCCGAGGGCGTGACGGTGGAGGCGGCCGCCTTCGTCGCGGGCCACAGCCTCGGCGAGTACTCGGCGCTCTGCGCCGCGGGCGCGCTGTCGCTGGAAGACACCGCGAAGCTGCTGCGGCTGCGCGGGCAGGCGATGCAGGCGGCGGTGCCGGTTGGCGAGGGCGCCATGGCGGCGATCCTGGGGCTGTCGCTCGAGCAGGTGCGCGAAGTGGCCGGGAAGGCCGCCGAGGGCGAGGTCTGCCAGGCCGCCAATGACAACGATCCCGCGCAGGTGGTGATCTCGGGCGCCAAGGCGGCGGTCGAGCGCGCCGCGGCGCTGGCCAAGGAGGCGGGCGCCAAGCGGGCGCTGATGCTGCCGGTCTCCGCCCCGTTCCATTGCGCGCTGATGCAGCCCGCGGCGGACGCCATGCAGGCGGCGCTGGCGGACGCGCATATCGACGCGCCGAAGGTCCCCGTGGTGGCCAACGTGATCGCCGAGGCGACGCAGGACCCCGAGGCGATCCGGCGGCTTCTGGTCGAGCAGGTCACCGGCGCGGTGCGCTGGCGCGAGAGCGTGGCGTGGATGGCCGCGCAGGGCGTGACCGAGGCCTGGGAGATCGGCGCGGGCAAGGCGCTGTCGGGCATGATCAAGCGCATCGACAAATCGGTGGCCTGCGTGGCCGTGAACACCGCAGCCGACGCGGCGAAGGCCGCCGCGGCGCTGAAAGGGGAGTGAGAGCCATGTTCGATCTGACGGGCAAGGGGGCGCTGGTCACCGGCGCCTCGGGCGGCATCGGCGGCGCCATCGCGCGCCAGCTTCACGCGCGCGGTGCCAAGGTGGCGCTGAGCGGCACCCGCACGGAGCCGCTCGAGGCGCTGGCGGCGGAGCTGGGCGAGGGCGCCTATGTCGTGCCCTGCAACCTCTCGGACCTCGCGGCCGTGGACGCGCTGCCGAAGGCGGCGGCCGAGGCGATGGGCTCGGTCGACATCCTGGTGAACAATGCCGGGCTGACCCGCGACAACCTCGCGATGCGCATGTCGCCCGAGGAGTGGGACCAGGTGATCGCGGTGAACCTGACGGCGTCGTTCCGTCTCTCGAAGGCGGTGCTGCGCGGGATGATGAAGGCGCGCTGGGGCCGGATCATCGGCGTGACCTCGATCGTCGGCGTGACCGGCAACCCGGGGCAGGCGAACTATGCCGCGTCGAAGGCGGGGATGATCGGGTTCTCCAAGTCGCTGGCCGCCGAGGTGGCGAGCCGCGGCGTGACGGTGAACTGCGTGGCGCCGGGCTTCATCACCACGGCGATGACCGACGCGCTGAACGACGACCAGAAATCCAAGCTGCTGGGCGCGATCCCGGCGGGGCGGATGGGCGAGGCGGACGAGATCGCCTCGGCCGTGGTGTACCTGGCCTCGCCGGAAGCGGGCTATGTCACCGGCCAGACGCTGCACGTGAACGGCGGCATGGCGATGATCTGAGCGGCGCCGCTTTCGCGTCCCCGGGGCTTGCGGGGCGCGAAAGCGCTTGCCACCTTCTTCACGTGTGCTATAGGCGCGGCCCAGACAGGCCGCCTGACCGGCCCGAGGCCGGCCCCGCGCGCGGGGCGAAGAAGGCTGATTTGAGCGTGGGAGCGCCGGGGAAAAACTCTCCGAACGTTTCCACGGAACTGACCGAAGGCCCCGAATGAAACCGGGCCGGAACAGACGAGGACCCTGGACATGAGCGATATCGCCGAGCGCGTGAAGAAAATCGTCGTCGAGCACCTGAGCGTCGAGGAAGACAAGGTCACCGAGAACGCTTCGTTCATCGACGACCTGGGCGCCGACTCGCTCGACACCGTCGAGCTGGTGATGGCGTTCGAAGAGGAGTTCGGCATCGAGATCCCGGACGACGCGGCCGAGAGCATCCAGTCCTTCGGCGACGCGGTGAAGTTCATCACCGAGAACGCCGACTCCTGAGCGCAGCGCGCCGGAGAGACGGAAGACTGAAGGCGGCGCCCCCCAGCGGGGCGCCGTTTTTCGTTGCGGGTCGGGCGCATGGGCGGGGGCTGGCCCCCGACCGCGCCCGAGGCGGGCGCGCCTGGACCGCGCGCGCTTGAACCGCGGCGGGGCGGTGGTTAAGTTCGCGGCCTGCGCCGGGCGACCGGGCGCGCCCCTTCGGGGCGCGGGACCGGAAGGCCGCTGACATCAGACGACAAGAGCGAGGTTGCGCACGTGAGACGGGTGGTCATCACCGGGCTGGGGCTGCTGACGCCGCTGGCCTGCGGGGTCGAGGAAACCTGGAAGCGCCTTGTGGCCGGGGAATCCGGCGCGGGGCCGATCACGCGGTTCGACGCGGAGGCGCTCGGCTGCCGCATCGCCTGCGAGATCCCCGTGGGCGACGGCACGGACGGGACCTGGAACCCGGACGACTGGATGTCGGGCAAGGAGCGGCGCAAGGTCGACGACTTCATCACCTACGCGATGACCGCCGCCACGCAGGCGGTGGAGGATTCGGGCTGGGTGGCCGAGACGGACGAGCAGAAGGAGCGCACGGGCGTCCTGATCGGCTCGGGCGTCGGCGGGCTTCAGACGATCGCCGAGACCGCGATCACGCTGCGCGACAAGGGTCCGCGGCGGGTGTCGCCGTTCTTCATCCCCGGCTCGCTGATCAACCTGTGCTCGGGGCACGTGTCGATCAAGTACGGCTTCAAGGGCCCGAACCACGCGGTGGTGACGGCCTGTTCGACCGGCGCGCACGCCATCGGCGACGCGGCGCGGCTGATCGCGTTCGGGGACGCGGACGTGATGGTCGCGGGCGGGGCCGAGAGCCCGATCTGCGAGATCGGCGTCGCGGGCTTCGTGGCCTGCAAGGCGCTGTCGACCGGCTATAACGACGATCCGAAATCCGCCTCGCGCCCCTATGACAAGGGCCGGGACGGGTTCGTGATGGGCGAGGGCGCGGGGATCGTGGTGCTCGAGGAATACGAGCACGCGGTGGCGCGCGGCGCGAAGATCTATGCCGAGGTGATCGGGTACGGCCTCTCGGGCGATGCGCATCACATCACCGCGCCTGCGCCGGATGGCGACGGCGGCTACCGGTCGATGAAGGCGGCGCTGGCCCGCGCCGGGATCGAGCCGAAGGATGTCGATTACGTCAACGCGCACGGCACCTCGACGCCGCTCGGGGACGAGATCGAGCTGAACGCGGTGACGCGCCTGCTGGGGGATGCGGCCGAGGGGATCACCATGTCCTCGACCAAGTCGGCCATCGGGCATCTCCTCGGGGCCGCGGGCGCGGTGGAGGCGATCTTCTGCGCCCTCGCGATCCGCGACCAGGTGGCGCCGCCGACGCTGAACCTCGACGATCCGTCGGTGGAGACGAAGATCGACCTGGCGCCGAAACAGGCGGTGAAGCGCAAGATCGACGTGGCGCTGTCCAACTCCTTCGGGTTCGGCGGCACCAACGCGTCGCTCGTGCTGCGCAAGGTCTGAGGGCCGCACCATGCGCCATGTCGCGGCGAACGCGCTGACGATCCTGATCGTGCTCGGCCTGTGCGTCGCGGGCGCGATCGCCTGGGGCGTGCAGCAATACCGCGCGCCGGGCCCGCATGACGGCCCGCGCACGGTGATGATCGAGCGCGGCATGGGCGTGGCGCAGATCGCCGAGGCGCTGGACGGGGCGGGGGTCATCTCGGACCCGCTCCTGTTCCGCGTCGGCGTGAAATATGACGGCAAGGCGCGCGGGATGAAGTTCGGGGAATACGAGATCCCCGGCGGCGCCTCGATGGAGGAGGTCGCCGCGCTGCTGGTCGAGGGCCGGACGGTGCAGCACCCGCTGACCATCGTCGAGGGCTGGACCGTGTGGCAGGTGGCCGAGGCGCTGAAGGGCGCCGATGTGCTGACCGGCGAGATCGAGCGGCTTCCGGCCGAGGGCATGGTGGCGCCCGACACCTACATGCTGCGCCGGGGCGAGAGCCGCCAGGCGGTGCTGGACCGGATGGAGGCCGTGCAGGCCCGGATCCTCGATGCGGCCTGGGAGGCGCGGGCCGAGGGCCTGCCGCTGGCCAGCAAGGAGGAGGCGCTGATCCTCGCCTCGATCATCGAGAAGGAGACCGGCGTCGGCGGCGAGCGGCCGCTGGTGGGCGGGGTCTTCGTCAACCGCCTGCGCCGGGGGATGCGGCTTCAGACCGACCCGACGGTGATCTACGGGATCACCAAGGGCGAGGGGAGCCTGGGCCGGGGGCTGCGGCGCTCGGAGCTGGACCGGCGGACTCCGTGGAACACCTACCAGATCGACGGGCTTCCGCCGACGCCGATCGCCAACCCGGGCAAGGCGGCCATCGCCGCGGCGGTGCAGCCGGCCGAGACGGATGCGCTCTACTTCGTCGCCGACGGCACCGGGGGCCATGCCTTCGCGCGGACCCTGGCCGAGCACAACCGCAACGTCGCCAAGTGGCGCGCCATCGAGCGGCAGCGCCAGGCGGACTGAGCCGGGCAGGGCGCAGAGACGGGACGGGCGGCGCGGAGAAGCGCCGCCCGCCTTCGTTTCGGGGGGCGTTTCGGGGGGGCGTCCTGGAGACCTCCGCGGGGGCGTTTCGTGGTTGTAGAAAATTAACCAAAAACACCTTTCAACCCTGAATTTAAACGTTGACTTCTCGGACGCTCATGGGTATACCTACGGGCAAGCTGCGACACGTGGGGGCGGACCCCGGTGATGCAGGGCGAAGGGCGCGGGACCTGAACGGTCCAGCGCCCTTTCGCGTTTCCAGGCTTTAGGCGACGGGCGGCAGGCCCCCGGGGGAAGAACTCCGCCGGGCGCTTTCACATGCCCGCGCTGCAAGGAGCGACATCACGATGGACAAGGACACGGCCCGGGCCTCGCGCCCGATGGCCGCGCTTCGCCATGCGCGCGGCATCTACCGGCAGGTGACCGAGAGGTTCCTGGAGGAGGCCGCGCGGCTGGGCGACGTGGTGGGAACGGTCGCCGAGACCAAGGAGTTCGCGGCCCTGGCCGCGGCGCACAACAAGGCGCTGTCGGCGCTGATGGAGTTCGAGGCGCGCATTGAAAAACAGATCTCGGAACGGATCGGCCGCGGACGCGGCGAGTTCGACCTGCGACGCGCCCGGGACGAAATCCTGGGCAAGCTGGCTGGCCTCGCAACCCGAGAGCGTTCGGCGTGACTGGGTGGAGGGGCTGAGCGCCAACGCGGCGGCGGCCCTTCCTTACATCTGGGATTTCTGGGCGATCCGGGGCCACCAGCTTCCCCCGGCAGGGGATTGGCGGACCTGGGTGCTGCTGGGCGGGCGTGGCGCGGGCAAGACCCGGGCGGGGTCCGAGTGGATCCGGTGGATGGCCGAGGGGGCGACCCCGCTGGCCAGGGGCCGGGCGAAGCGGATCGCGCTGGTCGCCGAGACGCTGGACCAGGGGCGCGAGGTGATGATCGAGGGCCCGAGCGGGATCCGCGCGGTCTCGCCGCCTGATCGCCGCCCGAAATGGGAGGCGACGCGCAAGCGCCTGGTGTGGCCGAACGGGGCCGAGGCGCGGGTGTTCAGCGCCCGCGACCCGGAAGGGCTTCGCGGGCCCCAGTTCGATGCGGCCTGGGGCGACGAGCTCGCCAAGTGGCCGAAGGCGCGGGCGGTCTGGCAGATGCTGCAATTCGGCCTGCGCCTCGGGCGTCGTCCGCGGCAGCTGGTGACCACGACGCCGCGGCGGGTTCCGCTTCTGGCCGAGATCATGAAGGCGCCGGGCACGGTCGTGGGCCGGGCGCCGACCAGCGCCAACCGGGCCAACCTGGCGCCCGACTTCATCGCCGAGATGGAGCGGGAGTTCGGGGGCACGGCGCTCGCCCGCCAGGAGCTGGAGGGCGAATTCCTGTCCGAGGAGCCGGGGGCGCTGTGGCCCCGGGCGATCCTGGAGGCGGGCCGCGTGCGTGAAGCTCCGGCGTTGGAGCGCGTGGTGGTGGCGGTCGACCCGCCGGTGACGGGCCATGCAGGTTCGGACGAATGCGGGATCGTGGTCGCGGGCGTGGCGAGCGAAGGCGGGAAGCGCGTTGCGTATGTGCTCGCCGACGAGAGCGTGCAGGGGCTTCGGCCCGAGGGTTGGGCCGCGCGTGCTGTGGCGGCCTTCGAGACGTTCCAGGCCGACCGGATCGTGGCCGAGGTGAACCAGGGCGGCGACCTGGTGGAGAGCGTGCTGCGCCAGGTGGCGCCGGATGTTCCCTATACCGCCGTCCGGGCGAGCCGCGGCAAGGCGGCCCGGGCCGAGCCTGTCTCGGCCAAGTACGAGCAGGGGCTGGTGCGCCATGTCGGCAGCCTGCCCGCGCTGGAAGACCAGATGTGCGCCTTCACGGGCGACCGGCGGGGCGGCAGCCCGGACCGGGTGGATGCTCTGGTCTGGGCGATCACGGAACTGTTGCTGAAGGGCGGCGGCGGCGTCCCGCGGGTGCGGGGGCTGTGAGCCGCCCTTGGTGTTTCTGAAATGGATGGAGGTCCTGGCGGTGTTCGACTGGTTCAAGAGGGCGGACCGTGAGGTCCCGGAGCGCAAGGCGTCGGCCACGGGGCCGGTGGTGGCTATGAGCACGGGGGTGGGCCGCCCGGCCTGGAGCCCGCGGGACGCGGTGTCGCTGACGAAGAACGGCTTCCTCGGGAACGTGATCGCGTTTCGCTGCGTGCGGATGATCGCCGAGGCGGCGGCCTCGGCCCCGCTGGCGCTGTCGGACGGGGAGCGGGCGCTGCTGCGCCACCCGGTGGAGCGGCTGCTGCGCGCCCCCAACCAGGGGCAGCTGGGGGCGGAGTTCCTGGAGGCGGTCTATGGCCACCTGATGCTGGCCGGGGATGCGTATATCGAGGCCGCGGGCCGGCGCGCGGATGGCGCGCCGCTTGAGCTTCACGCGCTGCGGCCCGACCGGATGCGGGTGGTGCCGGGCGCCGATGGCTGGCCCAGCGCCTACGAGTACAGCGTCGGCGGGCGCAAGGTGCGCTTCGACATGGCGCAGGAGCTGCGGCCCCTGCTGCACCTGCGCAGCTTCCATCCGCTCGACGATCATTACGGGCTGAGCCCGATGCAGGCGGCGGCCTCGGCGTTGGACATCCACAACAGCGCCTCGCGCTGGTCCAAGGCGCTGCTGGACAACGCGGCGCGGCCCTCGGGGGCCATCGTCTATCGCGGCGCCGATGGCGCGACGCTGTCGGACGAGCAGTACCGGCGGCTGATGGACGAGGTGGAGACCAACCACCAGGGCGCGCGCAACGCGGGCCGCCCGATGCTGCTGGAAGGCGGGCTCGACTGGAAGCCGATGGGGTTCAGCCCCTCGGACATGGAGTTCCTGCAGACCAAGACCGCGGCGGCCCGCGACGTGGCCATCGCCTTCGGCGTCCCGCCCATGCTGCTGGGCCTGCCGGGGGATGCGACCTATGCCAATTACGCCGAGGCGAACCGGGCGTTCTGGCGCCAGACGGTGCTGCCGCTGGTGCGCAAGGTGTCGGGCGCGCTGTCGGTGTGGCTGTCGGACTGGTCGGGCGAGCCGCTGGTCCTGGCCCCCGACCTCGACAAGGTTCCGGCGCTGGCCGAGGAGCGGCGGGCGCAGTGGAAGGCGGTCGCGGACGCCGATTTCCTGACCGATGAAGAGAAACGCCGGATGCTGGGCCTTCCGGCGGGAGGGTGAGCGATGCGCAATTCCCTGAGGGGGCGGATCCCCGGGTCGCGGTTCCTGTACGAGCCGTTCGACCCGGCCGAGGCGCGGGTGGAGACGCTCGAGCGCGTCCTGGATGAACGCTGGGCGGCGTTGGAGAAGACCTTCGCCGCGGTGGAGAAGGGCATGGAGCGGCTGGAGCGGCGGCTCTGGCTGGTCGTGTTCGGGATCGCGGGCGCGCTTTCGGCGGAGCTCGCGCAGAAGCTGGCGGGAAGCTTCACGCTTCCGCTGCGGTAAGGAGCTGCAAGCCATGGATGGAATTGCCGAAACCGGCCGCGGGTTCGCGGCCGGGCTGGCCGGGTATGGCCTGGAGACGAAGGACGTGGCCTTCGAACAGGTCGCCACGGTGGCCGATGACGGGCGGATCGAGGGCTATGCGAGCCTGTTCGGGTCGCCCGACCAGTCGGGCGACGTGGTCGAGCGGGGGGCGTTCGCGAAGTCCCTGGACCGCCTGCGCGCGGCGGGGCGGGCGGTGAAGCTGCTGTGGCAGCACGATCCGGCCGAGCCGATGGGCGTGTGGGACATGGTGCGCGAGGACGACCGGGGCCTGAAGGTCCGCGGCCGCCTTCTGACCGAGACCCGCCGGGGCCGCGAGGCGCTGGCGCTTCTGCGCGCGGGGGCGATCGACGGGCTGTCCATCGGCTATCGCGCCATCCGATCCGTGCGCGGCGACCATGGCGGCCGGATCCTGACTGAAATCGATCTTTGGGAGGTGTCGTTGGTCACGTTTCCGATGCTTCCCGAAGCGCGGGCCGCGGCCTGCCGTCCCGGCGACGAGGCCGAGGATGCGCAGGAAGACCTCGGCCGCGTTCTGGCCGACGCCTTGTCCGAGGCGCGCGGCCGTCTGCGCGGCTGAGGCGCGCATCCGTCTTTCCCTGACGATCTGCAATCTTCCAAACTGAGGTGCATGAGCATGACCACCGGGTATGAGGCCAAGTCGGCCGTGAACGGTTTCCTGAACGAGTTCAAGAACTTCCAGGACGAAGTGCTGTCGCGCATGAAGGCGCAGGAATCCCGCGTCGAGGCGCTGGACCGCAAGTCGGCCAATGCCGCCCGTCCGGCGCTGTCCCGCGCCGCCGAGGTGGAGGCCCCCCACCAGAAGGCCATGGCCGCCTACCTGCGCTCGGGCGATGACGACGCCCTGCGCGGGCTCGAGGTCGAGACCAAGGGCCTGAACACCGCCGTCAACGCCGAGGGCGGCTTCCTCGTGGACCCGCAGACCTCCGAGCGCATCAAGTCGGTGCTGGAGAGCGCCGGGTCGATCCGCGCCATCGCCCAGGTGGTGCAGGTCGAGGCCAACAGCTTCGACGTGCTGGTGGACCATGGCGAGCTGGGCTCGGCCTGGTCGACCGAGGCGGCCTCCGTCTCCGAGACCGCCGCGCCGGTGGTGGAGCGCGTGTCGATCGGCCTGCACGAGCTGTCGGCGATGCCCAAGGCCTCGCAGCGCCTGCTCGATGACAGCGCCTTCGACGTCGAGGGCTGGCTGGCGGGCCGCATCGCCGACCGCTTCGCCGCGGCCGAGGCGGACGCCTTCATCAACGGCGACGGCGTGGACAAGCCCAAGGGCTTCCTGAGCTACACCAACGTGCCGGCGGGGACCGAGACCTGGGGCGAGATCGGCTATGTCGCCACCGGCTCGGCCGGCGATTTCTCGGCCGCCGACCCGGCGGACGCGATCGTCGACCTGGTGTACTCGCTCGGCGCCCAGTACCGCTCCAAGGCCTCGTTCGTGATGAACTCCAAGACCGCGGGCGCGGTGCGCAAGATGAAGGACGCGGACGGCCGGTTCCTGTGGACCGACAACATCGCGCAGGGCGAGCCGCCCCGCCTGATGGGCTACCCGGTCCTGATCGCCGAGAAGATGCCCGACATCGCGGGCGACGCCTACGCCATCGCCTTCGGCGATTTCGGCGCCGGCTACACGGTGGCGGAGCGCCCGGACCTGCGGGTGCTGCGCGACCCGTTCTCGGCCAAGCCGCATGTCCTGTTCTACGCCACCAAGCGCGTGGGCGGCGACGTGACCGACTTCTCGGCCATCAAGCTGCTGAAGTTCGCGGTCTCCTGACCCTGGCGGGCCGGGCCGCGCTGATGCGGCCCGGCCGGTTTCCGGCGCGCCGGGGCGGGGGGCGTCCCTCCGTCCGCCCCGGCGCGTCCCCTTTCGGGCCGGGAGGCGCCGGATGAGCACCGAATACCTGATCAAGGCGCCGGGCGAGGACCGCCGCTGCGTGATCGACTGGCCGGGATTGCGGCCGGGCGAGGCGCTGGCGGAATCGCTTGGCTGGACCGTGACGCCCCGGGAGGCGGATGCCGACGCGCTTGTGTTGCGCGAGGCGGAGGCCGGGGACGGGCGGTCGGCCGTCGTGGCCGCGGGCGGGCGCCCGGGGCACGTGTACCACGTCTCTCATCGCGTGCGGACGAGCGAGGGCAGGGCGGTGTCCCGGGCCTTCCTTCTGCGCGTGGTCGAACGCTGAGGAGAGCGCGCATGCTCACGGAACTCGAGGAAGCGCCGGTCGCGCCGGTGGCGGCGGCGGACCTGGCCGCGCATCTGCGGCTGAACACGGGGCTTGCGCCGCTGGACGCCGAGGAGGTGGCGGCGCTGGACGGCTTCGCGCGCGCCGCGGGCGCGGCGGTGGAGGCGTATACGGGCCGGGCGCTGATCCGGCGTCGGTTCAAGTGGACGGTCGAGCGCTGGCGCGACGCGTGCCGCGAGGTGCTGCCCATCGCGCCGGTGGTGCAGGTCAACGCGGTGACCATGGTGGCCGCCGATGGCGGCTGGGAGAGCGTGGACCCGTCGCGCTGGCGGCTGGTGCAGGACACGTTTGCGCCGGCGCTGGCGGGGGCGGGTTCGGGCTGGCTGCCCAGCATCCCCACCGCGGGGGTGGCCGAGGTGGAGGTCCTGGCGGGCCATGCCGATGACGGCGCTGGCCTGCCGCATGACCTGCGCCAGGCGGTGACGCTGCTGGCCGCGCATTACCACGAACAGCGCCACGCCGCGGGCGGGCGCATGGACGAGATTCCGCACGGGGTCGCCGCGCTGCTGATGCGCTGGCGCAAGGTGCGGCTGTGAGCTGGGTGCGCGAGGAGGTCTCGAGCCCGGTCCTCGACCGCAAGCTGGAGCTCCAGGACCTGGCGCTGGCCAGCGACGGCGCCGGCGGCTGGTCCAAGAGCTGGACGACGCTGGGCGCGATCTGGGCCGCGGTCCGGGCGCGCTCGGGGCGGGAGATCGAGCAGGGCGCCCAGGGGCGCTCCCGCGTCTCGCACCGGATCCTGGTGCGCGCGGCGCCGCCCGGGTCGGCCGCGCGGCCGCGCGCCGACCAGCGTTTCAAGGATGGCGGCCGGGTGTTCCTGATCCGCGCGGTGACCGAGGCGGACGCCCGCGGGCGGTACCTGTTGTGCTGGGCGGACGAGGAGGCGGTGCGATGAGCGTTCTGAAGTCCGCCGCCCTGCAGGAGGCGATCTACGCCGCGCTGTCGGGCGACGCGGTCCTGTCGGGCCTGGTCGAGGGCCGGATCTTCGACGAGGCCGTGCATCTCGACGCCCCGGGCGCCGATCCGGGGCCTTACGTGACGCTCGGCGACGAGACGGTGCGCGACTGGTCGGCGATCGGCCTGACGGGCGGGATCCACGAGGCCCAGGTCTCGGTCCACGCGCCGACGGGGGGCTTCGCGTCCGTGAAGGGCATCGCGGCCGAGGTGGAGCGGGTGCTGTCGGCGCCGCTGGCGCCGGCCTCGGGGCGGGTGGTCACGCAGGTCCTGCGCGGGGCGCGGGCCCGGCGCGTGGCCGAGGGCGGCCGGCGGATCGACCTTCGGTTCGAGTTCCGCGTCGAAGCGTAACCTTATTCAGGAGAACGGAAAATGGCGGCTCAAAAGGGCAAGGACCTGCTGTTGAAGGTCGATGATGGCGGCGTGTTCGTGACGGTGGCGGGGCTGCGCGCCAGCCGCGTGTCGTTCAACGCCGAGACGGTGGACGTGACCAATGCGGCGAGCACGTCGCGCTGGCGCGAGCTGCTGGCGGGCGTCGGGGTCAAGGCGGCGTCGCTGTCGGGCTCGGGCGTGTTCCTGGACGGCGCGTCGGACGAGACGATGCGCGCGGCCTTCTTCAACGGCGAGATCCCCACCTTCCAGGCGGTGATCCCCGATTTCGGCGTGGTGGAGGGTCCGTTCCAGATCACGGCGCTGGAATACAGCGGCCAGCATGACGGCGAGGCGGTCTACGAGGTCTCCTTGGCCTCGGCCGGGGCGCTGAGCTTCACGGCGGCCTGATCCGATGGCGAACGCGATGCGCGGGGATGCGCGGATCGTGCTCGGCGGAGAGGCGCGCGGGATGCGCCTGACGCTGGGCGCGCTCGCGGAGCTGGAAGACGCGCTGGGGGCCGAGTGCCTGGCGGACCTCGTGGCCCGGTTCGAGGGCGGCGGGGTGCGGGCGCGCGACCTGGTGCTGCTGATCGGCGCCGGGCTGCGCGGCGCGGGCGCGGAGATCTCGGACGACGAGCTGGCGGGCATGGAGGTCGGCGGCGGGGCGGCGGGCGCGGCGCGGGCCGCGGCGGTGCTTCTGTCGCGGACCTTCGCGCCGCTCGGAGACGGCGAATGAAGGGCCGGATCGACTGGCCGGGGCTGATGCGGGTGGGGTTCGGCGCGCTGCGCCTGACGCCCGAGGCCTTCTGGTCGATGACCCCGCGCGAGTTCGAGGCCGCCTGCACGGGGCTGGGCTTCGGCGCAGGGCGGGCGGCGATGACGCGCGCGGGGCTGGACGCCCTGCGCGCGAAATATCCCGACGAACCGGTCAGGAGACGGGACGATGGCTGATCTGGACGATTTTCTGGGCGGCGAGGCGCTGAGCCTCGGGTCGCTGTCGCGCGATGCGCAGGGGCTGTCGGACGCGTTCGCGGCCGAGCTGTCGGAGGTGCGCGAGGAAATGAAGCGCACCAGCGCCGAGGCCGACAGGCTGTCGAGCTCGATCAGCGGCTCGCTGCGGCGGGCGCTGGACGGGCTGGTGTTCGGGGGCAAGCGCGCCTCCGAGACGCTGCGCGGCCTCGGGCGGGACCTGTCGAACAACGTGCTGAACGCCGCCCTGGGGCCGATCCAGAAGGCGGTCGGCTCGGGGATCAGCGGGCTGGTCAGCTCGGGCGTCGGCAGCGTGCTGGGGGGGCTGAACCTCTTCGCCGACGGCGCGGCCTTCTCGGCCGGGCGGGTGCGGGCCTTCGCGGGGGGCGGCGTGGTCGAGGGACCGACGCTGTTCCCGATGCGGGGCGGCACGGGGCTGATGGGCGAGGCGGGGCCGGAGGCGATCCTGCCGCTGACCCGCGGCCCGGACGGGCGGCTGGGCGTCGCCTCGGCCGGGGGCGGGGGCACGCATGTCACCGTCAACGTGCACACGCGCGACGCGCAGAGCTTCCTGAAATCGCGCGGGCAGGTGGCGGCGGCGATTTCGCGCGCGGCCAATGCCGGCACGCGCCAGCTGTGATGAGAGGAGAGCGGGATGGGCTTTCATGACGTTCGCTTCCCGACCCGGCTGTCGCGCGGGTCCTCGGGCGGGCCGGAGCGGCGCACGGAGATCGTGACGCTGGCCAACGGGTTCGAGGCGCGCAACGCGGCCTGGGAACATGCGCGCCGGCGCTATGACGCGGGGGTGGGGATCAGTTCGGGCGACGACCTGATGGAGATCCTGGCCTTTTTCGAGGCCCGCCGCGGGCGGCTGCACGGGTTTCGCTGGAAGGACTGGCTGGACTGCAAGTCCTGCCTTCCGAGCCAGGAGATCTCGCCCATCGACCAGGAGCTGGGCCAGGGCGACGGGTCGACCACCAGATTCGCGCTGCGCAAGGCCTATGCCAGCGGCGGTCACACCTATTTCCGCCCGATCCAGAAGGCGGTGATCGGCACGGTGCGGGTGGCGGTGGACGGCGCCGAGCAGTCCTTCGGCACGGGCTACACCTTCGACGGCGAGTTCGTGGAGCTGGCCTCGGCCCCCGGCGCGGGCGCCTCGGTGACGGCGGGGTTCGAGTTCGACGTGCCGGTGCGTTTCGCCGAGGACGCGATCGACGTGTCGCTGACGGCGATGGAGGCGGGCGAGATCCCCTCGATCCCCGTCGTGGAGGTGCGGCTGTGACCCGGAACATCGACGACGACATCCTTGCCGCGCTGGCCGAGGGCTGCGCGACGCTGGCGCGGTGCTGGCTGCTGGAGCGGCGGGACGGCGTGCGCCTGGGGTTCACCGACCATGACGGCGCGCTGGAGTTCGACGGCGTGACGTTCGAGCCCGAATCCGGGTTCGCGCGCACGGCGCTGGAGCAGGGCCTGGGCCTCTCGGTCGACAACATGGAGGCCGCGGGCGCGCTGCGCTCGGAGGCCGTGACCGAGGCGGACCTGGAGCGCGGCCTCTATGACGGGGCGGTGATCCGGCAGTGGGTCGTGGACTGGACCGACCCCGAGAACCGCACGCTGGTCTTCGCGGGCTCGGTCGGCGAGGTGCGGCGCGGGCTGCTCGGGTTCGAGGTGGAGATCCTCGGGCTGTCGGAGGCGCTGAACCGCCCGGCGGGCCGGGTCTACATGCGCAGCTGCGACGCGGCGCTCGGGGACGGGCGCTGCGGCGTGGCGCTGACCGGCGCCTTCGCCGCGTCGGGCGCGGTGACGCGCGTGATCGACGACCGCAGCTTCGAGGTTTCGGGGCTGGGCCAGGAGGCCGGGTGGTTCTCGCTCGGCCGCGTGGCCTGGACCTCCGGCGGCAATGCCGGGGAGACGATGCGGGTGCAGGTGCACGCGATCCGCGGCGGCGTCCACGTGGTGACGCTGTGGACGGCGCCGCCGGGCGCGGTGGAGGTCGGGGATGCGTTCGACATCGCCGCGGGCTGCGACAAGAGCGCGGCGACCTGCCGGGGGAAGTTCGACAACATCCTGAACTTCCGCGGCTTCCCGCATCTTCCGGGCGAGGACTGGATGACGGACTACCCGACCTCGGACGAGGATCACGACGGGGGCTCGTTGTTCCGATGACCGGGGCTGACGACGCGATGGCGGCCCGGATCGTGGCCGCGGCGCGCGGCTGGCTCGGCACCCCTTACCAGCACCAGGCGAGCGCGAAGGGCGCCGGGGCGGACTGCCTCGGCCTCGTGCGCGGGGTCTGGCGCGAGCTGCGCGGGACCGAGCCGGAGACGCCGCCGCCCTACACCCCGGACTGGTCCGAGGCGTCGGGGCGCGAGGTGCTGTTCGAGGCGGCCGCGCGCCACCTGGCGCGGGTTCCGATCCCCGAGGCGCGGCCCGGCGACGTGCTGCTGTTCCGCATGCGCCGGACGGGTCCGGCCAAGCATCTGGGCATCCTGAGCGCCGTCGGCGCCGGGGAGCCGCGGATGATCCATGCCTATAGCGGGCGCGGCGTGGTCGAGAACTCGCTGGGCCCGTCCTGGCGGCGCCGCGTGGCGGCCGCGTTCCGATTTCCGAGGTGAGTTATGGCGACAGTGGTTCTTGCAGCGGCGGGCGCGTCGATCGGCGGCGCGGCCGGGGGCGCGTTCCTCGGGGTCAGCGCGGCGGCGATCGGGCAGGCGGCGGGCGCCATCGTCGGCGGCCTGATCGACCAGGCGGTGTTCGGCTCCGGCCAGCGGGCCGTGGTGCGCGGCAAGGCGCATGGCCTGCGCGTCCAGGGCGCCGAGGAAGGCGCGCCGGTGGCCCAGTGCTGGGGCCGGATGCGCTTCGCGGGCCACGTGATCTGGTCGACGCGCTTCCTTGAGAACGCGACCGGGTCGGGCGGGGGCAAGGGCTCCGGCCCGTCGGTCACGACCTATTCCTACACCATCGGTTTCGCCGTCGCGCTGTGCGAGGGCAGGATCGACGGCATCGGCCGGGTCTGGGCCGACGGCAAGCCGCTGGACCTGGAGAAGGTGAGCTGGCGGCTGCATCGCGGGACCGAGGACCAGGGGCCCGATCCGCTGATCGAGGCGACCGAGGGCTGGGCCCCGGCCTATCGCGGCACGGCCTATATCGTGTTCGAGGATTTCCCGGCGAGCAAGTACGGCAACCGCGTGCCCCAGATCACCGTCGAGGTGATCCGCACGCCCGAGGCGCCGGAGGATGCGGGCGTGCCGGAGGCGGGCCTCGCGCCCGAGCAGATCATCCAGGGCGTCGCTCTGTCCCCGGGCTCGGGGGAGTTCTCGCTCTCGACGCAGCCGGTGCGGGTGATCGAGGAGGAAGGCCGGTCGCGCACGCTCAACGCCAACGCGGTGACGGGCAAGGCGGACCTGCTGGTCTCGCTCGACCAGTTGCAGGAGGAGCTTCCGGAGGCGAAAGCCGTGTCGCTCGTCGTCAGCTGGTTCGGCGACGACCTGCGCTGCGGCGAATGCCTTGTGCGCCCGGGCGTGGAGTACAACGAGAAGGTCACCGCGCCCGAGACCTGGACGGTCGCGGGGCAGATCCGCGCGACCGCCTACCAGGTGAGCCGGGACGCCGAGGGCGGGCCGGTCTACGGGGGGACTCCGTCCGACCAGTCCGTCATCGACGCGATCCGCGAGATGCAGGACCGCGGGATGCGGGTGATGTTCTATCCGTTCCTGCTGATGGACATCCCGGCGGGCAACGGCCTGCCCGATCCCTGGGGCTGGGGCGCCGAGCAGGCGGCCTTTCCCTGGCGCGGGCGGATCACCACCAGCCTTGCGCCCGGTCAGCCCGGCTCGCCCGACCAGACGGCGGCGGCGGCGGCCGAGGTGGCGTCCTTCTTCGGGACCGCGCAGCCGACGGACTTCTCGCTCGTCGGCGACCAGGTGCATTACAGCGGCCCGGCGGAGTGGACGCTGCGCCGGATGGTCCTGCACTACGCCTGGCTGTGCAAGGCGGCGGGCGGCGTGCACGCGTTCTGCATCGGCTCGGAGATGCGCAGCCTGACGCAGGTGCGCGACGGGCGTGTCAGCTACCCGGCCGTGCAGGCCTTCAGGCAGCTTGCGCAGGACGTGCGCGCGGTGCTTGGGGACGACGTGAACCTCGGCTATGCGGCGGACTGGTCGGAGTATTTCGGCCACCAGCCGCAGGACGGCACGGGCGACCGGATCTTCCATCTCGACCCGCTCTGGGCCGACGCGGCGATCGACTTCGTGGGCATCGACTACTACGCCCCGCTGACCGACTGGCGCGAGGGGTACGAGCATCTCGACGCGCAGGAGACGAGCTCGATCTACGACCTCGACTACCTCGCGTCCCGCTTCGCGGCGGGCGAGGGGTATGACTGGTACTACGCCTCGGACGCGGACCGTGCGGCGCAGATCCGCACGCCGATCCGGGACGGGTTGATCGGCGAGGACTGGATCTGGCGCAACAAGGACATCCGCAACTGGTGGAAACGCTATCACCACGACCGGATCGACGGCGTGCGCCAGTCTGCGCCGAGCGCGTGGCGGCCCGAGAGCAAGCCCGTGTGGCTGACCGAGATCGGCTGCGGCGCGGTGGACAAGGGCACGAACCAGCCGAACGTGTTCGTGGACTCGAAATCCTCGGAATCGGGCCTGCCGCATTTCTCGGACGGTCAGCGCGACGACCTGATCCAGCGGCGGATGCTGCAGGCGGCGTGGAAGCACTGGTCCGACGCGGCCAACAACCCGGTGTCGGCGGTCTACAACCGGCCGATGCTGGACCTGTCCAACACCTATGTCTGGACCTGGGACGCCCGTCCCTGGCCGGCCTGGCCGAACCGGGCGGATGTCTGGTCGGACGCGTCGGCGCACGAGACGGGCCACTGGATCACGGGCCGGGTGAGCGCGGCCTCGCTGGCGGCGGTCGTGGCGGAGATCTGCGCGGATGCAGGCCTGACGCAGATCGACGTCTCGGGGCTCGAGGGCGTGGTCGCGGGCTTCGCGGACGCGCAGGTGCGCACCCCGCGCGAGAACCTGCAGGCGCTGATGCTGGCCTATGGGTTCGACGCGGTGGAGAGCGGCGGCAAGCTGGTGTTCCGGATGCGCGGCCGCGCGCCGGTGGCGGAGATCTCTCGCGACGAGATGGTCGAGGCGCCGGACGGGCGGGTGCTGGAGCTGACCCGGCTGCCGGAGGCGATGGCGCCCGAACGGGTGCGCATCGGCTTCGTGCGGGCCGAGGCCTCGTACCAGGCGGGCGTCGAGGAGGCGCTCTCGGACGACGAGGACGCGCTTGGCGTGAAGGGGGCGGAGCTGACGCTCGCGCTCACCCGCGGGCAGGCGCGCGCCATCGCCGAGCGCTGGCTGCGCGAGGCGGTCGCGGCGCGGGACAAGGCGCAGTTCGCGCTCGGTCCCGGTCACCTGGCGCTGGAGCCGGGCGACGTGGTCTCGCTTCCCGATGCGGGGGGCGGCACGTATCGCATCGACCGGATCACCGATGGCGAGGCGCGCGAGATCGAGGCGACGCGGGTCGACGGCTCGCTCTACCTTCTGCGCACGCTTCCGGGCGAGGACGAGGCGCCGGCTGCGGGTGCGGGCGGCGATGGCGGACCGCCGGCGTTCCGGCTGATCGACGCGCCGTGGGACCGCTTCGGCGGCAGCGACAATGCGCTGTTCGCGGCGGTCTGGGCCGATCCCTGGCCGGGATCGGTGCAGATCTTCAGCTCGGATCGCGACGACGGCTACCTGCGCAAGGCCACGGTGGACACGCCCAGCGTGGTCGCCCGGCTGCTGGATGACCTGCCCGCGGGCGATCCGTGGCTGTTCACCCGGCACGCGCCGGTGCGGGTCGAGATGCTGTCGGGCACGCTTCAATCCGCCGACCGGCTGGCGCTGGCGAGCGGGGCGAACCTCTGTGCGCTCAGCACGCCGGACGGCCAATGGGAGCTGCTGCAGTTCCAGCAGGCCGACCTGCAGCCGGACGGGACCTACCTGCTCTCGCGCTTCCTGCGCGGGATCGCGGGGACCGAGGTGCTGATCGGGGATCCGGCCCCGGCCGGCTCGACGCTGGTGCTGCTGGACGACCGGGTCGTGCAGATCGAGCAGACCGAGGGCAGCGCGGGGCTCGAGCGTCACTATCGCTTCGCGCCCACGGGCGTGGATTTCACCGATCCGTCGGTGGCCTACACCACCTTCACCTGGAACGCGACGGCGCTTCGGCCCTTCGCGCCCAGCGCGGTGGAGGCGGTGATCGAGCCCTCCGGCGACGTTTCGGTGCGCTGGACGCGGCGGTCGCGCAAGGACATCGACACGTTCTTCGCGGCCTACACGCCGCTGTCGGAGGCGTTCGAGAGGTACCGGGTGCGGGTGCTGGATTCCGGCGGCGCGGTGGTGCGGCAGGCGGAGACGAGCGTTCCGTCCTGGACCTACGCCTTCGCGGACCGGTCCGCAGACAATATCAGCGGCGCCGTGACCATCGCGGTGGCGCAGATTTCCGAGGCCTTCGGGCCGGGTTCCGAAGGAAAGGTGACGTACAGTGACTGATGTGACCCCCGTTCTCTCCCTTCCGTTCCTGGCGGAAGGCCAGGCCAACAAGCACGTCCCGGTGAACACCTCGCTCCGGCGGCTGGACGCGCTGTTCATGCTCTCGGCCAAGAGCCGGGCGCTGACCGTGGCCCCCACGAGCCCGTCGGAGGGCGACCGCTGGATCGTCCCCGCGGGGGCTACCGGGTCGGACTGGGACCTTCATCCCGGCGAGATCGCGGTGTTCGTCAACAATGGGTGGGACTTCGTGGTCCCGCTCGTCGGTTGGCGCATCTGGGTCGAGGATGAGAGCATCGAGCTGGTCTATTACAGCGGCGCCTGGAACGAGCTGATCGTCACGCAGCCGGCGATGACCGGCATCGTGCAGGTGCTCGATTTCACCCATGCGCCGACCGGGGCGGTGAGCGACACGGTGGGGCTGATCCCCGCCGACGCGGTGGTGTTCGGGGTGACGGCGCGGGTGACCGCGGCGATCACCGGGCCGACGGCCTGGACCCTGGGCGTTCCGGGGGCCGAGAGCCGCTTCGGGACCGGGCATGGCGTCGCGCTGAACGCGGTCGTGAACGGGCCGACCACGGCGCCGCTGGCCCACACCACGCCGCAGCCGCTGCGCCTGACCGCGGAGGGGGATCCGTTCTCGGGCGGGCAGGTGGCCTTCAAGGTCCATTACATGAAACTTGATGTGCCCGACCCGGTCTGAGGCCGGGTCCGGCACGCCGCAAAGGAGGGTCGCATGACCGAAACCATCCTGATCGACGGGCAGAACCTGTCCGTCATCCTCGAGAAAGCGTTCACCGTGGCGACCGCCATCGTGACCGTCGCCTCCGTCATCGCCGCGTTCACGCCGACGCCGCGGGACGACACCTTCATCGGCAAGCTCTATCGGCTGATCGAGCTGCTGGCGGTGAATGTCGGCCGGGCGAAGGAGACGCCGCCCAACCGCGCCGGGGGGCGGTTCACGTTTTCCTGAGCGCCGGGCGGGGGCGATGCGTCGCCCGCCGGGCCGGAAAACCACGCGTCGCGGGGGCCCTGGCGCCCCCGCGACGTCGGCATGTGCGCGACATCGCCTGCATTTATACGATCGTTCACGAGGGTGAAGGTTGATTTCGCCACGAAAAAGTCGATGTTCGGCTCAGGTCGCCCATCTGCGGCGGCCGTGCGAGCGGAGGCGCCGAGCGATGACCGTTGCGAAGCTTACGATGCAGGACAAGGCCGCGATGGCTGAAATCGACCCCGTCTGGTCGCGGATGCGCTCCGAGGCGGCCGAGATCGTCGAAAACGAGCCGCTTCTGGGCAGCCTGGTGCATGCGGTCGTGCTGCACCATGACACGCTCGAGGACGCGCTGAGCTATCGCGTGTCGCAGAAGCTCGCCTCGCCGGACATGCCGGCGCTGATCCTGCGGGACCTGGCGAAAGAGGTGCTGTCGGCGGATGCGGGCATCCGGCAGGCGGCGCGGGCGGACATCGTGGCGGTCTATGACCGCGACCCGGCCTGCCATCGCTACGTGCAGCCGCTGCTGTTCTTCAAGGGCTACCTGGCGATCCAGTCCTATCGCATCGCCCACCACCTGTGGGTCAGCGGGCAGACGGACATGGCTTATTACATCCAGATGCGCACCTCGGAAGCGTTCGGGGTGGACATCCACCCGGGCGCGACCATCGGCAAGGGCGTGATGATCGACCACGCCCATTCCATCGTGATCGGCGAGACGGCGCGCGTGGGCGACAACGTCTCGATGCTGCACTCGGTGACGCTGGGCGGCACGGGCAAGGAGGATGGCGACCGCCATCCGAAGATCGAGGACGGCGTGCTGATCGGCGCCGGCGCCGCGGTGCTGGGCAACATCACCGTCGGGCGCTGCAGCCGCGTCGCCTCCGGCTCGGTGGTTCTGAAAAGCGTGCCGCCGTGCAAGACCGTGGCCGGGGTTCCGGCGCAGATCGTCGGCGACGCGGGCTGCTCGCAGCCGTCGCAGAGCATGAACCAGACCGTCTGACCGCCGCCCCTCGGGGCGAGGCGGCATGAAAAAGGCCCCCGGAGCGATGCTCCGGGGGCCTTTTCGCGTTCTGGGGCGTGCCCGATCAGGCGAGCATGGCCAGCGGATCCTCGAGGTTCGTCTTCACGGCGTCGAGGAACTGCGCGCCCAGCGCGCCGTCGATCACCCGGTGGTCGACCGAGAGGGTGACGGACATCATCGTCGCGACCTCGACCTGGCCTTCCGCGTTCACCACCGGCTTCTTCACGCCCGCGCCGACCGCGAGGATCGAGGCGTGCGGCGGGTTGATCACCGCGTCGAAGTTCTCGATCCCGAACATGCCGAGGTTCGAGATCGCGAAGGAGCCGCCCTGGTATTCATGCGGCGCCAGCTTGCGGTCGCGGGCGCGGCCCGCCAGGTCCTTCATCTCGGCCGAGAGGGCCGAGAGCGACTTGCCGTCGGCATTGCGCAGCACCGGGGTGAAGAGGCCCCCCTCGATGGCCACGGCCACGGCGACGTCCGAGCCCTTGAACTTCAGCACCCGGTCCCCGGCCCAGGCCGCGTTGCAGTCCGGGAACTGCTGCAGCGCCAGGGCGCAGGCCTTGATGATGAAGTCGTTGACCGAGAGCTTCACGCCCCGACCCGCCAGCGTCTTGTTGAGATCGGCGCGGAACGCCATCAGCGCGTCCAGCTTGATCTCCCGCCGCAGGTAGAAATGCGGGATGGTCTGCTTGGCCTCGGTCAGGCGCGCGGCGATGGTCTTGCGCATCCCGTCGAGCTTGACCTCCTCGTAGTCCACACCGTCGTAGATCTTCTTGACGGCGTCGGCGGACATGCCCGAGGCGGGGGCGGCGGCGGGCGCCGAAGCGGCTTTCGGCGCCTCGGCGGCGGCGGGGGCCGCTTTCGGGGCGGCGGTCGCGTTCTCGACATCCGCCTTCACGATGCGCCCGCGGGGGCCGGAGCCCTTGATGGACGCAAGGTCGAGCCCCTTGTCCGCCGCGATGCGCCGCGCCAGCGGCGAGGCGAAGACGCGGGAGCCGTCGGCCGCGGCGGGCGCCGCCGGGGCCGGGGAGGCCGCCGCCGGGGCAGGGGCCTCGGCCGGCTTCTCCTCCTTCGCGGCGGGCGCGGCGGCGGGCGCGGCCGCGCCGCCCCCGAGCCCCTCGGCCGCCGAGGCGTCCTCGCCTTCCTCGAGCAGGATCGCGATGGGGGTGTTCACTTTCACCCCCTCGGCGCCCTCCTCGATCAGGATCTTGCCGATCACGCCCTCGTCGATGGCCTCGAACTCCATCGTGGCCTTGTCGGTCTCGATCTCGCAGATCACGTCACCGGAGGAGACGCTGTCCCCTTCCTTGACGTTCCATTTCGCGAGCGTGCCCTCCTCCATGGTCGGAGAGAGCGCCGGCATCAGGATTTCAGTCGCCATTGTCTCCCCTCCCTCAGCGGTAGCAGACGGATTTCGCGGCCTCGATCACCTCTTTCGTGGTGACCAGCGCCAGCTTTTCCAGATTCGCGGCATAGGGCATCGGCACGTCCTTGCCGGTGCAGTTGATGACCGGGGCGTCGAGATAGTCGAACGCCTCCTGCATCAGGACCGCGGAGATGTGGTTGCCGATGGAGCAGACCGGGAAGCCTTCCTCGATCGTCACGCAGCGGTTGGTCTTCATGACCGAGTTGATCACCGCGCCGGTGTCCATGGGCCGGATCGAGCGCAGGTCGATGACCTCGGCCGAGATCCCCTCGGCGGCCAGCGCCTCGGCGGCTTCGAGCGTGTAGGTCATGCCGATGCCGAAGGACACCAGCGTCACGTCCGTCCCCTCGCGCCAGATCCGGGCCTTGCCCAGCGGCACGGTGTAGTCGATGTCGGGAACCTCCATGGACTTGCCGTAGAGGATCTCGTTCTCGAGGAAAACGACCGGGTTCGGGTCGCGGATCGCGGATTTCAGCAGGCCCTTGGCGTCGGCGGCCGAATAGGGCTGCACCACCTTCAGGCCGGGGATCTGCGCGTACCAGGCGGCGTAGTCCTGGGAGTGCTGCGCGCCCACGCGGGCGGCGGCGCCGTTGGGGCCGCGGAACACGATCGGGCAGCCCATCTGGCCGCCGGACATGTACAGCGTCTTGGCCGCCGAGTTGATGATGTGGTCCATCGCCTGCATGGCGAAGTTGAAGGTCATGAACTCCACGATCGGGCGCAGGCCGGTGAAGGCGGCGCCGCAGGCGAGGCCGGCGAAGCCGTACTCGGTGATCGGGGTGTCGATGACCCGCTTGGGCCCGAATTCATCCAGCAGCCCCTGGGAGACCTTGTAGGCGCCCTGGTACTCGGCCACTTCCTCGCCCATCAGGTAGACGTCGCCGTCGGCGCGCATCTCCTCGGCCATCGCGTCGCGCAGCGCCTCGCGGACCGTCTGGGTCTTCATCGGCGCGTTCGCGTCCCAGTCGGGCTCGGGCGCCTTGAAGGCGGGCTCGGCCACCGGGGCGGCGGGGATGGTCGCCGCGGGCTTGTCGGCGTGCTCGGCCTCGTCCGAACCGCCCTCGGCCGGGGCGGCGTCGCCGCCGCCGACATTGTCGGCCGCCGAGGCGTCCTCGCCTTCCTCGAGCAGGACGGCGATGGGGGTGTTCACCTTCACCCCCTCGGTCCCTTCCGCGATCAGGATCTTGCCGATCACGCCCTCGTCGATGGCCTCGAACTCCATCGTGGCCTTGTCGGTCTCGATCTCGCAGATCACGTCGCCGGAGGAGACTTCATCCCCTTCCTTGACGTTCCATTTCGCGAGAGTCCCCTCCTCCATGGTCGGAGACAGGGCGGGCATCAGGATTTCAGTCGCCATGCCGTATCCTCAGTTCACGTGCGCTGAGACGAGATCGCCGTAAAGGCGCAGGTCGTCCGCGTAGAATTCATCGACGAACGCCTCGACCGCGGGGCCAAGGGCCTCTTCCGCGGCCGGTCCGGCGTCCGGGCTCTTGCTTACGATCGGCAGGGCCGCGCTCTTGACCCGGTGATAGAGCCCGGCGGGAAGCGTGTTCCGCGCCAGGTCGTTCACCTTGTAGAGCGGGCCGGCCAGGCCCTTGAACCGCAGGGGCACCCGCTGGTTCCGGCGCCGCGCCGGGTCGAGGTCCTGTCCGATCATCCCGCTGAGCTCCGCGTAGAGCCGGGCGATCCGCTGCAGCGGCACGATCTCGTCCACGACGCGTTCGCCGTCGAGGACGATGTAATCGCTCTGCCGCTGGAAGTGGATCAGCTCGGCCGGAAGCATCCGGTCCGCCCCGCGAAGCTTCGCGATGACGGCCTCGGCGTTCTGCGCGACCTCGGCCTCGCTCGCCTCGTCCAGCCGCTTGTGAAGGTAGACCTTCGCATGCTGGTTGAGGGACGAGCGGAACCGGGCCCGCGGCTCCCGCACCACGGCGAATTTCCGCTTGCCCTGGAGCCGCGCCCAGGCCTCGGGGAAATGCTCGCGCAGCGCGAACAGGGGCACATGCGTCAGGTCCACCCGGCCAAGGACCGGGTGATCGCCGTACATCTGCATCTCGAAGTCCGCGTGGGGGCTCAGCTGCGCGCGGACCGACGTGCCCGCGCACTTTGGGATGTGTATGAAAGCGAATCCGTATCTGTCGGATATCAGCATCGGACGTTTCCTCGTCGGACGGCGTTGGAACGGGCCGGCTTCGCCCCGGTCAGGGGGAAGCGGGCGCCGTCACCCCGCCGTCTGCGGCGTCGTTTCGGCGTAAATGTCCGTCCACAGCTCGGAGACGTCGGGCTCCGGGCTCTCCTGGGCGAACTTCGCGCTCTCCTGGACGACGGCGCGGATCTCCTTGTCGATCCCCTTGAGCTCTTCCTCGTCCACGTGGCCGCCCATCATCAGCAGCTCGCGCACGTGCTCGATCGGATCGCGGGTCTCCCGCACTTCCTTCACCTCTTCGCGGGTCCGGTACTTGGCCGGGTCGGACATCGAGTGCCCGCGATAGCGGTAGGTGTTCATCTCGAGGCAGTAGGGGCCCTTGCCGGCGCGGCAATGCTCCACCGCCTTCATGGTCGCGTCGCGCACGGCGAGCACGTCCATCCCGTCCACCGCCTCGGCGGGGATGCCGAAGCTTTCGGCGCGGGTGTAGAGGGCGGGGGTCGAGGACGCGCGCTTGAGCGAGGTGCCCATGGCGTACTGGTTGTTCTCGATGATGAAGATGCAGGGCAGCTTCCACAGCTGCGCCATGTTCATCGCCTCGTAGATCTGGCCCTGGTTCGCCGCGCCGTCGCCGTAATAGGCGAAGGACACGTTGTCGTTGCCGCGATACCAGTTGGCGAAGGCGAGGCCGGCGCCGATCGGCACCTGGGCGCCCACGATGCCGTGGCCGCCGTAGAATTCCTTCTCCTTGGAGAACATGTGCATCGAGCCGCCCTTGCCGCGGGAGTATCCCCCCTCGCGGCCCGTCAGCTCGGCCATCACCCCGTTCGGATCCATGCCGCAGGCGAGCATGTGCCCGTGGTCGCGGTAGGAGGTGACGCGCTGGTCGCCTTCCTTGGCGGCGGCTTCGACGCCGACCACGACCGCTTCCTGGCCGATATAGAGGTGACAGAAGCCGCCGATCAGGCCCATGCCGTAGAGCTGGCCCGCCTTTTCCTCGAAGCGGCGGATCAGGAGCATGTCCTTGTAATAGGCGAGCAGCTCCTCTTTGGATGCGTTGGGCTTCTTGCGTCGTGTCGCGGCCATCTGGCTCCTCCTCGCTTCCGATCTCGCGTCGGGTCTGGAACGAGAAGAAAGGTAGCGGGGGTGCGCGCCGAAAGCCCGTAAAATCAGCGCAACGGCGTTGCCCGTTTGCATCGCACCATGAAAGCTTAGTGCGGGGCGACGCAGCGAAACCGGGGGTTTGGAACCCTTCGGTTAACGAATCACGGCGTCGTTCTCGCCCACATGGCCGAGCACGATCCGCGCGCGCTCATCCAGAAGGTCGAGGTCGAGATACGAGTCGGACAGCCGCAGCGTCAGGTTCTCCATCCGCGCGCGCTCGGCGCGAAGCCCGGCCAGCTCCGTCTCCAGCCGCTCCTCCTCCTGCGTCAGGCGCATGTACTCCACCAGCCCGGTGTCGCCCTGGAAGGCGGCATGGGCGAAATACATCGCGAGCGCGAGGATGAAGAGGGAGAAGCCGGCGGCGGCCAGGCCGCGGCCCGCAACGGTCTTTTCGGTCATGTCGTCACCTGCTCGGGGGCCTTCTGGCCAATGCGCGATTTTTCGCGTCTGGGGCGCAATATGCCCCAAAACGCGGACCCGCGAAAGCGAAACGCCCGGACCTTCCGGCCCGGGCGTTCCAGTTCGTCCACCCCCGCAGGGACGGGAGGGCGGATCAGCCCTTCAGGATCGACTTGCCGGCATAGATCGCCGCGCCGCCCAGCTCTTCCTCGATGCGGATCAGCTGGTTGTACTTGGCCAGCCGGTCCGAGCGCGCCAGCGAGCCGGTCTTGATCTGCCCGCAGTTCAGCGCGACGGCGAGGTCGGCGATGGTCGCGTCCTCGGTCTCGCCCGAACGGTGCGACATCACCGAGGTGTAGCGGGCGCGGTGCGCCATCTCGACCGCCTCGATGGTCTCGGAGAGCGAGCCGATCTGGTTCACCTTCACCAGGATCGAGTTGGCGCAGCCCTGCACGATGCCGTCCTTCAGGCGCTTGGAGTTGGTGACGAACAGGTCGTCCCCGACCAGCTGGCAGCGGTCGCCGACCAGCTCGGTCAGGATCTTCCAGCCCTCCCAGTCATCCTCGGCCATGCCGTCCTCGATCGACTGGATCGGGTAGTCGTTGACCAGCTTGGCGAGGTATTCGGCCATCCCGGCGTTGTCGAGCTTCACGCCCTCGCCCTTCAGGTCGTACGTGCCGTCCTTGAAGAACTCGGTCGACGCGGCGTCGAGCGCGAGGGTGATCTCCTCGCCCGGCTTGTAGCCGGCCTTCTCGATGGCCTTCATGATGAAGTCGAGCGCGTCGCGGGTCGAATTCAGGCCCGGCGCGAAGCCGCCCTCGTCGCCGACGGCGGTGTTGTGACCGGCGGCCGACAGCTCTTTCTTCAGGGTGTGGAAGATCTCGGCGCCGATGCGCACGGCGTCGGCGATGGATTCCGCCGCCACCGGCTGGATCATGAATTCCTGGATGTCGATCGGGTTGTCGGCATGTTCGCCGCCATTGATGATGTTCATCATCGGAACCGGCAGCACGCGGGCCGAGGTGCCGCCGATATAGCGGTAGAGCGGCAGGCCCACGGCGTTGGCCGCGGCCTTGGCGGTGGCCAGCGACACGCCCAGGATGGCGTTGGCCCCGAGGCGGCCCTTGTTCTCGGTCCCGTCCAGCTCGATCATCGCGTTGTCGATGGCCAGCTGCTCGGTCGCGTCGACGCCCGCGAGCGCCTCGAAGATCTCGCCGTTCACGGCCTCGACCGCCTTCAGCACGCCCTTGCCGCCATAGGCGTCGCCGCCGTCGCGCAGCTCGACCGCCTCATGCGCGCCGGTCGAGGCGCCCGAGGGCACCGCGGCGCGGCCGAAGCTGCCGTCCTCGAGGGTCACGTCCACCTCGACGGTGGGGTTGCCGCGGCTGTCCAGGACCTGGCGGCCGGTGATGTCGATGATCGCGCTCATGGCTCTCTCTCGCTCTCTCTCTCGTGCGGCGCCCGGCGCGTCCCGTTGCAGGGGGCTGGGCTGAAATGGCGGGGTCGGGGGGCCTCAGCCCTCCTCGCCCTCGGGTGCGTCGCCGCGCTTGCGCGGAACGCCGTAAAGCTCCATGCGGTGCCCGCGCAGCTCGTATCCGAGGCGCCGGGCGATCTTTTCCTGCAACGCCTCGATCTCCTCGTCCACGAACTCGATGACGCGGCCGGTGCGCAGGCAGATCAGGTGGTCGTGGTGCTCGCGCTCGGCGTCTTCATAGCGCGCGCGCCCGTCGCCGAAATCGATCTTCTCGAGGATCCCCTCGCTCTCGAACAGCTTCACCGTGCGGTAGACGGTGGCCAGCGAGATGTTCCCGTCCAGCGTCGCGGCGCGGCGGTGCAGCTCCTCCACGTCCGGGTGATCCTTCGCCTCCTCCAGCACCTGCGCCACGATGCGGCGCTGGCCGGTCATGCGCAGGCCGATGGCCTCGCAGCGGTTCAGAATGCTTTCGCCGGGCATGGGCGGCTCCGGAAGACGGGCGGTTGCGCGGGGCATAGCGCATAGCCGGGCCCGGATAAAGGGCGCCGGGACGCAACGGGCCCTGCCGCGGCGTCGCGGCAGCGGATGGTTAACCATTCGTCGCTAGCCTTCGGCCCCGACAAGCCCTGCGAAAGGGGCGCGGACGGGACGGCAACGGGAAGGCGGCGCGCGTCATGGCCAGACTGATCATCCATGCGGGCCTGGGCAAGACCGGGACCACGGCGCTGCAGACCTGGCTGAGCCGGGCGCAGGGGCTCGCGGCCCGCGGCATCCTCCACGCGGGGATCGAGCTGCAGGGCCTGCCGGGCCGGATGCGCCTGCCGGGGCAGGGCGCGGTGGGGGACCCGGGCCTGCTCGCCCGGGGGCTCGAGAAGATCGAGGCCGCCGCCGCCCGGCCCGAGGTCGACGCCATCGTCTGGTCCAACGAATCCATCGGCATGTCGCACAACCGCGCGGGCATCGCCGCGGCGCTCGACGCCTTCCTCGCGGGCTCGGCCCACGTGGATGCGCTGGAGATCGTGCTGGTGCTGCGCCGCCAGGACGAGTGGATCGAGTCCGCCTACCGCCAGTGGGGCCTGCGCCACAAGATGCGCAAGGGCTACGGCGTGCCGACCCCGCGCCAGTATCTCGCCGGGGCGCAGGGGCTGCTGGACTATCGCGGGCTGTGGCGGCTGTGGTCGCGCGTCGGCGGCGCGGCGGTGCGGGTGATCTCTTATGACGACGTCATGGCCGGGGGCGGCATGGCCCCTGTCTTCGCGCGCGAGGTCCTCGGGATCGACGCCGCCGACCACCCGGTCCCCGGCGGCCCCGCGGACGGGCGCGTCCATGTCTCGCCCGGGCCGGCGCTGTCCTATTTCCACGCGCTCTACAACGCCGGGCGCCCCGGCCCGGTCCCGCCCGAGGAGTTCGGCGCGCTGATCGAGGCCTGCGCGCTCCCCGAACTGGCGCCCCCGGGCGCCGCCTTCTTCGGCAAGGCGATCCGGCGGGAGATCCTGCGCCGCCACGCCGCCGACAACGACGCGCTGGCGCAGGAGGCGCTGGGGCGCCCGCATCTCTTCGCCGACCGGCCCGTGGCCGACGTCGCGCGCTATACCGAGGGGCCGCAGCACGCGCTCACCTATTTCGCCCTGATCGCCGCGCGGCAGGACCAGCGGGGCGCGCGGGCGGCCCTGCGCAACGCATTCGCCCCGCCGGAGTGATCCGGCGGGGCGTTGCGGGGCGGCGCCGCGCAAGAGGGGGGGAGCGCTGCGCCCGCCCTGCCGGCCGCGCGCGCGAGGGACTGGCGCGGGCCGGGTTCGGGACCGGGTTCGGGACCGGGTTCGGGACCGGGTCGGGATCGCGCGGCCGATCAGCCGTCGAAATCGACCGTCTGCACCAGGCGCAGCGCCGCGGCGCGCTTGTCGGCGATCTCGGTCAGCGGCAGCGCGTCGGGCGAGAAGGTCCCCCAGCTGGCCACCATGTCCGAGGCGGGCACGCCCTCGACCACCGGGTACTCGGCATTGGCCTCGGCATAGATCGCCTGGCCCTCGGGGGACACCAGGAACTCCATCAGCTTGATCGCCGCGTCCTTGTTCGGCGCCGAGGTGGTCATGGCGACGCCCGAGACGTTCATGTGCGCGCCCGCGCCCTCGAAGGTCGGGAACACGATGCGCACCGAGTCCGCCCATTCCTTCTGCTCGGGGTCGGCCAGCATCTTGGCCATGTAATAGGTGTTGCCGATGGCGAGGTCGCACTGCCCGGCCCACACCGCCTTCACCTGGGCGCGGTCATTGCCCTGCGGCTTGCGCGCGAGGTTGGCCTTGAGGCCTTCGAGCCAGTCCTGCGCGGCCTCTTCGCCGTGATGGGCGATATAGGCGGCGGTGAGCGCCAGGTTGTACTGGTGCGCGCCCGAGCGGGTGCAGATCCGGCCCTTCCATTTCGGGTCCGACAGCTCTTCATAGGTCAGCGCCTCGGCGTCCACGCGCTCGCGGCTCACGTAAGCCACGCGGGCGCGGGCGGTGACGCCCCACCACAGGCCCTCGGGGTCGTGGAACGCGGCCGGCACGGCGGCCTCGAGGGCGGGGGTGGTGATCGGCTGGGTCACGCCCTCGTCCACCGCGGCCTTCAGGTTGCCGATGTCGACGGTCATCACCAGGTCGGCCGGGGAGCGGCGGCCCTCGGCCTTCAGCCGCTCGATGAAGCCGGATTTCAGGAACACGACGTTGACGTCGATCCCGGTCTGGGCCGTGAAGGCGTCGAACAGCGGCTGGATCAGCTCGGGCTGGCGGGTCGAGTAGACGTTGACCTCCTCCGCGACGGCGGGGGCGGCGAGGGCGATGGCGGTCGCGGCGAGAAGGGCGGTGCGGCGCATTGTAGGCTCCCGTTTGGTCCTGCTGGATCTGGAGCGTGCATAACCTGACGAAAATAGTCGGGTCAATGGGTGAGCGTTATGGTCGGAATTATTTTCCTACCCTTTCGCTCGGATATTCCGTCGCACCCCGCGGGCGCCCCCCCGGGAGACGCCCGGGGGCCGCCCGCGTGAGGGGGCGCCGCGGCGCGCCTGCGGGCGTCGGCGCGGGCGGCCGGGCCTCTCAGCCCTTCGCCGCCTTCGCCTCTTTCTCCTCCGCCTTCACCGCGTCCCAGATCGCGTCCATCTCCTCGAGGCTCGCGTCATCGGTCGACCGCCCCTCCGCCCGCAGCCGGTCCTCGATGGCCCGGAACCGGCGCTCGAACTTGGCGTTGGCGGCGCGCAGGGCCCCCTCGGGCTCCACCTTCAGGTGCCGCGCGAGGTTGGCCATGACGAACAGAAGGTCACCGAATTCCTCCTCGATCTCCTCGGGGCCCAGCTCGTCCCGCGCCTCCTCGAGCTCGGCCGCCTCCTCGCGGATCTTCTCGATCACCTCGGCGGTCACCGGCCAGTCGAAGCCCACCCGCGCCGCGCGGTTCTGCAGCTTCACCGCGCGCAAGAGCGCGGGAAGGCCCAGCGCGACGCCGTCGAGCGCACTCTCCGGCGTCTCCGGCAGGCCCTTGGCGGCGCGCTCCTGCGCCTTGATCTCCTCCCACTTCACCACCTGCGTCTCGGCGGTGCGCCCGTCGGGGCCGTGGCCGAAGACATGCGGATGGCGGCGCAGCATCTTGTCGGCGACGCCCTTCGCGACGTCCTCGAAGCCGAACCAGCCGCCCTCCTGCGCCATCTGCGCGTGGTAGACGACCTGCAGCAGCAGGTCCCCCAGCTCGTCGCGCAGCTCGCCCATGTCCCCCTTCTCGATCGCGTCGGCGACCTCGTAGGCCTCCTCGATCGTGTAGGGCGCGATGGTGGCGAAATCCTGCTCCAGGTCCCAGGGACAGCCGTCGGGCGCCCGCAGCCGGCGCATGATCTCCAGGAGCCGCGCCGTGCCGCCCGAGCCGTCATGCACCATCGCGTCGGACAGCGCCCGGTCGCGCGGATCGGGCCCCGGGTGGGCGGCGTCGAGGCGGTCATTGCGGCTGGCGGTCATGGGCGGCTCCTGCTTGTGCATGCGGGCGCGATCCTGCCTTCCGGCGGCGCCGCGGTGCAAGCGGCGCTTTCCCGCGGGCCGGGCGCGGTGTAGGACGGCCCCGACGCGACCCAAGAGCCCCGGAGAGCCCCATGACCGATCACGCGCAGACCCCCGACGACGCCGACGACGCGCGCGATCCGAACGCGCGCCCGGTCCTGCGGCTGCGCCCCAAGAAGGGCTGGCGCCTGGCCGAGGGCGCGCCCTGGGTCTGGCAGGACGAGCTGGTCCTCGACCGCCGCGCGCGCAAGCTGGCCCCCGGCGACCTCGCGGTGCTGGAATCGGCGGAGCGCGAGCCCATCGGCCTCGTGACCGCCAATGTCGGCGCGACGCTCGCCGCGCGCGTGCTGGACACGAACCCCGAGGCCGAGATCGACGCGGACTGGTTCCGCGAGAAGATCGGGGGCGCCTTCGCCCTGCGCGACACGCTCTATGACGCGCCCTTCTACCGGCTGGTCCATGCCGAGGCGGACGAGCTTCCGGGCGTCGTGATCGACCGCTTCGGCGACGCCGCCGTCATCCAGCCCAACGCCGCCTGGGCCGACCAGCGGATCGAGCTGCTGGCCGGCGCGGTGCGCGAGGTCACGGGCGTCTCCACCATCGTGATGAACGGCACGGGCCGGGTGCGCGGCCTCGAGGGGCTGCCGGAGGAGACCCGGATCCTCTCGGGCGCGCTCGATGGCCCGATCCCGGTCGAGATGAACGGCGCCACCTACATGGCCGATCTCGAGGGCGGGCAGAAGACCGGCCTGTTCTTCGACCAGCGCCCGAACCACGCCTTCGTCGCGCGCCTCTCGAAAGGCGCGCGGGTGCTGGACGTGTTCTCCCACGTGGGCGGCTTCTCGCTGGCGGCGCTGGCCGCGGGCGCGACCTCGGCGCTCGCCGTCGACGGCTCCGCCCCCGCGCTGGCGCTGGCCGAGGAAGGCGCGCGCCGCTCCGGCGCCGCCGACCGCTTCACCACGATGAAATCCGATGCCTTCGATGCCATGCGCAAACTGGCGGAAGACGGCGAGCTCTTCGACGTGGTCGTCTGCGACCCGCCCGCCTTCGCCCCGACCCGGCAGGCGAAAGAAAACGGTCTGCGCGCCTATGCCCGCGCCGCCCGCATGGCCGCCAAGCTGGTGCGCCCGGGCGGCTTCCTGACGCTCTGCTCCTGCTCCCACGCCGCGGACCCCGAGAGCTTCCACGACGCCTCCGCCGCCGGGATCCAGAAGGCCGGCCGCCGCGCCGCGCTGATCCGCTCGGGCCGCGCCGGGCCGGACCACCCGGTCCACGCCGCGCTGCCGGAAACGAGCTACCTCAAGGCCAACACCTATCGCCTTCTCTGAGGGGCGCCTCCCGTGACGGCCCCCATCGCCTTCCTGGACGCCTGCGTCCTCTACCCCCCGGTGGTGCGCGGCTGCCTGCTGCATACCGCCGGGCAGGGGTTGATCGACCCGCGCTGGTCGCCCCGCGCGCTCGAGGAATGGGCCCGCGCGGCCCAGCGCGAGCGCGGGCCGCTGGCCGCCGAGGCCGCCCGCGACGAAGCCCGGGCCATGGACCTGCGCTGGCCCGGCGCCGCGCACCTGCCGGACCCCGAGGCGGCGCTGCGCTACGATCTTCCCGACGATGACGACGTGCACATCCTCGCCGCGGCCCTCGCGGGCGGCGCGGATTACGTCGTCACCTTCAACCTGCGCGATTTCCCGGCCCGCAAGCTGCGCGATCTCGGCCTCGCCCCCCTCTCCCCCGACGCGCTGCTCTGGGAGATCGCGGGCCGCGCCCCGGCGCAGATCGAGGAATCCATCCGCCGCGCCCTCGCGCCGCTGGCCAACCAGGATCCGCCGGTGAAGATCCTCAAGCGCGCCCACCTGCCGCGGCTGGCGAAGCTGGTGAAGACCGGGGCGCTGACGCCCTGAGCCTTACTGCCCTCGCGTTATTGGCCCGTCGCGTCCCACTGCGCCTGCAGCCGCCGCACCGCCGCGATGCGCTTGGGCATCGGCGGATGGCCCATCAGCCAGGCGGCCCCGGCGGGGATGTCGCCATGCTTGTCGGCCAGCTTCTCGAACAGCGTCCACTGCGCCTTCGGGGCCACCCCCGCCCGCCGCATCAGCGCCGCGGCATAGGCGTCGGCCTCGTATTCGTCCCTGCGGCTCAGCCCCGCGGTCACCAGGTTCACCAGGATGTTGGCGATCCACGGTCCGATGAACGGAATGAAGCGCCCGATCACCATCATCAGCACCATCCGGGCCGAGTTCTGCGCCGCCATCTCCACCATCCGCCGCTTGGAATGGCCCATGGCGACGTGGCCCAGCTCATGCGCGATGATCGAGCCGATCTCGTCCGCGCTCACCTCGCCGCGCCGGAACGCCTGCAGCACGCCGTCGGTGATGAAAATGCGTCCGTCGGGGGCGGCGAGGCCGTTGAACGCGGGTTCCGGCAACACGAAGGCGCGCAGCTCCGGGACCTCGGCGGCCCGCCCGAGGCGGCGCGAGACCGCCTCCAGCTCCGGCTGGTCCAGCGGGCGCGACTCGCGGTCGAGCTTGCGGCGCAGCGCCGAGGCGGACATTTTCCACATCACCACCGCGTAGGCGGCGATCAGCAGGATCGGCAGGAATTTCAGCACGTCTCGCGTTCCTCCATCCGCGCCGCCGCATCGAGGAAGCGCAGCTTCAGCAAAATCACCGCCGCCGCCCCGGCGAAGGCGATCCAGGGCCGCTCGGCGATCACGCCCCAGAGCCAGATCGGCGCGCCCAGAGCGGGGCTCAGCGCCCGCGCCTCGACCCGCGCCGCCGCCGGGGCCTTGCGGTCCGCCAGCCAGCGCCGCTCGCCCCGCACCGCCCGGGCCGACCAGGTCTGCGGATCGGCGGGGGGCGGGAAGGCGCGCGGATTGGCCCAGGTCCAGGCCAGCAGCGCGCCCAGGAGCGGCCAGAGCCAGGGGCCCAGCGCGTCCCGCCAAAGCAGGAGCGCCGTCAGCGCGGGCAGGATCGCCACGCGGGTCCAGACGCTCCACGGGTTCTGGTGGCGCGCCCAGGCGGCGTCGGTCATGGCGAAGGCGTCGGCGATGCGCTGGTACATGGGCCCCGTCGGCGTGCTGCGGCTCGGAGGGGAATATGGGGCGGCGGGCGCGCCCCCGCCAGTGCCGGGGGTGGCGCGGCGGCCGCGTCCGGGCGATGGTGGGGGCTGGCGATCAGCGGCAGGGAGGCGGCGATGACCGGCAAGGACGACGCGCAAGAGGACGAGGCCGCGGCTCCCTTCGCCCCGGGCCGCCGGCTGCGGCGCAGCGACTGGCTGGACCTCGGGCTGCGCGAGCTGGCCGCGAACGGCCCCGGCAAGATCGGGATCGAGCGCCTGTGCCGCGTCGCCGGGCGCACGCGCGGCAGCTTCTATCACCATTTCGAGGATCACGACGCCTTCATCGACGCGATGCTGCGCCGCTGGGCCGATCGCCAGACGCTGTCGGTCCTGGCCGAGGTCGAGGCCGCGCCGCCCGAGGAACGCTCGGGGATGCTGGTGCTGGCGTCGCTGAAGATGGATCACCGGCTCGACGGCGCGCTTCGGGCCTATGCGCGCACCCACGCCGGCGCGGCGGCGCGGCTGGCCGAGGTGGACGCGGCCCGCATCGCCTATCTCGAGCGGCTGCACCGGGACCTGCACAAGGTGCCGCGCGGGGCGGCGCGGGCGCTGGCGCGGCTCGAATACGCCGCCTTCATCGGCGGGCTGGTGGTCTGGCCCGAGGGCGACGCGGTGCAGCACCAGGTGCAGGCGAACCGGTTCCAGCGCCTCGTGCGCCTCGCCGTCGCCGCGGACCTGACCTTCGACGTGGAAGAGCGGGAGGCGCCGAAGACCTCCCGCCCCGGCGCGCGCGACGACATGCGGATCGAGGACCTGGTGGCCGCCGCCCTGCGCGCGCAGGAGGGGAAAGGCTAGGGGCGCCGCCGGGCAGGGGCGCGACGTCCGCCAGCGGGCGGCCGCGGGAACGCGCTTTCGACGGCGGCTGCCCGTCTCCATGGAGGAGGCCAGAAGGCGGCTGGCGCTCTCCGCCGGACGACGGGTCGGCGCCTGTCGCGGCTTGCCGCGCGCCCCGGCGATGGCGCCCGCCGGGCGCGGACCATGGGCCGCCCGTCATTGGGTCCGGGGCGTTCGCGGGGTTTTGCTGGCGTCCGAAGTCTGCTTCCCGGCGCCGGGTCGGCGCCGCGCCGCCGCCAGGTGGACCTGGCCGGGGCCGGGGCTTGCATCACCCCGGCCCCCGCCCTGGTCGCGCGTCCTGCGCCCGGCGTCCTTCGCCCGGCGTCCTGCGTCCGGCGCGGCGGTGCGTGGCCGGGCTGCGCCGCGCGTCCCGCAGCTTCGCGCCGCGGGGACGGAGGCCGCCGCCGCCCCGCACCTCGGCCCGCGCCGCGCCCCGGCGCCGGGGTCAGTGCCGCGCGCCCGCGGGTTTGCCGTTCTCGCCCGCGCCGGACAGCCGGGCGCGCACGTTCTTCACCGCCGCCTGCGCCTTGGCCGACAGCTCCTGGATCTCGGCCGCGATCACCGCGAAGCCCTTGCCGGCCTCGCCCGCCCGCGCCGCCTCGACGCTCGCGTTCAGCGAAATCAGGTTCACCGAGCGGCTGATATGGTCGATCTCCGCGATCGCCGTCTCGATCACCTTCATCGAGCGGCGCGCCTGGCTCTCCTCGCCCTCCGAGGCCGCCTCGCGCAGGCGCCGGGCGATCTGGGCATAGGAATCCGCCGCCGGCAGGAACTTGTCCATCGCGTGGTCCAGCAGCGAGTCCATCACGTCCCCCGCCGGGATCTCGCCCGCCCGCGCGTGCTCCGCCAGCCGCTTGAACCGCGCCGCCGCCTCGTCGATCGCGGCCCGCTCGCCCGCCTCCATCTCCTGGATCACGGCGCGGGACGAATCCCGCGGCACCCCCTTGCCCTGGTCGCCTTCCCGCATCGCCGCCAGCGCGGCCCCGAGGCGCTCCACCTCCGGCAGGGCGGCCTCGATCCGGCGGGCCCGGTCGCCCTCGTCGGCGTGATGGGCCAGCGCGATGCGCGCGATGGCCGATGGCGCAAGGCGCCTTGCGGCATCGCAGGCCTGGAGCAGGCGGTTGAAATCCTCGGCGGCGGCGGAGCCGGCGGAGGCGGCGGAGGGGCGGGAGCGCATGGCGACAGCGGTGTTCATGCGCGCACGATGGCAAGCAATGGGAAACGGACGGTTAAACGCCCCCGCGGGCGGGAAGATATTCCGCCCGCCGCACCCTCAGCGGCCCAGCGCCTTCATCGCGGAATCGAGCCCGTCCAGCGTCATCGGGTACATCCGGTCATGGGCGATCTTGCGGATCATCTCGATCGACTGGGTATAGCCCCAGCGCTGTTCAGGCACCGGGTTGATCCAGGCGAAATCGGGCCAGTGATCCATCGCCCGGCGCAGCCAGGTCTCGCCCGACTCCTCGTTCCAATGCTCATTCGCGCCGCCCGGATAGGCGATTTCATAGGGCGACATCGACGCGTCCCCGACGAAGATGCACTTCCAGTCCTTGCCATAGGTGTGCAGCACGTCGAAGGTCGACACCTGCTCGTCCCAGCGGCGGCGGTTGTTCTTCCACAGACCTTCATAGAGGCAGTTATGGAAGTAGAAATGCTCGAGGTATTTCAGCTCCGCCCGCGCGGCCGAGAACAGCTCCTCCACCACCTTCACGTGGTCGTCCATCGACCCGCCGACATCGAGCAGCAGCAGCACCTTCACCGCGTTGCGCCGCTCGGGGCGGGTCTTGACGTCGAGATAGCCGTGCTCGGCGGTCGAGCGGATGGTGCCGTCGAGGTCCAGCTCCTCCTCCGCCCCGTCGCGCACCCAGCGGCGCAGGCGTTTCAGGGCGACCTTGATGTTGCGCGTCCCAAGCTCCCGCGTGTCGTCGAAATCCTTGAAATCGCGCCGGTCCCAGACCTTGGCCGCGCGCCGGTGGCGGCTCTCGTGCTGGCCGATGCGCACCCCCTCGGGGTTGTAGCCATAGGCGCCGAAGGGCGAGGTTCCGGCGGTGCCGATCCACTTGCTGCCGCCCTGGTGGCGGCCCTTCTGCTCCTCGAGCCGCTCGCGCAGCGTCTCCATCAGCTTCTCGAAGCCGCCCAGCGCCTCGATCTCCTCCATCTGCTCCTTCGTCAGGTGCTTCTCGGCCAGCTTGCGCAGCCATTCCTCGGGCAGGCTTATCGGGTCCGTCCCCTCGGGCGCCCCCGACACCGCCTCGAGGCCCTTGAACACCTCCGAGAACACCCGGTCGAAGCGGTCGATGTTCCGCTCGTCTTTCACCAGCGCGGCGCGCGAGAGATAGTAGAACCCCTCGATGTCGTATTGCACCACCTGCCGGTCCATCGCCTCGAGCAGGGTCAGGTATTCGCGCAGGGAGACCGGCACCTTGGCGTTGCGCAGGCCGAGGAAGAAATCGACGAACATGGAACCTCCCGTTTCCGGCGGACCCGGCGCTCAGCCGGAGAACAGCGGCAAGTCTATGACGGTGGCGACCAGGAAGGCCAGCAGCGCGACGGCGAGGCCGTGGATGAAGGCGTAGCGCAGCTTGTCGGCGAGGTTCGCCTGCTGGCGCGCGGCGCGGACCCAGCCGAAGGCGCCGGCGAGCAGGAAGATCACGAGAAGGGGCATGGGCGGCTCCGGATGAAAGGCGTCGCCCGGGGTTGTGGGGCCGCGGGGCGGGCAGGTCAAGGCGGGCGCGGCGTCAGCGCTGGTACTTCACCAGCGCCGTGCGGGTCCCGAAGCGGTCGTGGAACATCTGCGCGGGCAGGTTGTAGTCCTGCGTCGTCCAGTGGACCGAGGGGCGGCCCGCCGCCTCCGCCGCCGCCAGCACCGCCTCCATCAGCGCCGTGCCGACGCCGCGGCCGCGCGCCTCCGGGACCACGTAGAGATCGCTCAGGTAGGTCACCCCCTCGGGGCGCCAGAAATGGTCGTGGAACAGGTAATGCGCGAGGCCGAGCGCCCGGCCGTCCGCCTCGGCGATCAACCCGTGCATCGCCGCGTCGGCGGGGTCCGAGAGGCGCGCGAAGGCGGCGTCCGAGGCCGCCGGGTCGGCCGCCGCGCCCACCGCCGCCTGCACCCCGGCCCAGAGCGCGGCCCAGGCGGGCGCGTCGCCGGGGGTCACGGGGCGGATCACGGGCCGGACCAGGGGCCGGGTCGCGGGCCGGGCGGGCGGGGTCATGGCGGCGCCTCGTGTCGGGGCAGGGGGAACGCCCATCCCATAACGAGGACCGGCCCCGGGGGGAAGCCGGGGCCGGTCGATGGGGCGCAACATGCGCCGATGGGGGGGACGGGGAGGGTGGGGCCGGGATCAGCCGGAGGCGCCTTCCCAGGCCGTGATCTTCTTCTCGTTCGCCTTCACCCAGTCGCGGGCGACCGAGTCCATGTCGAAGCCCTTGATGTCCACCAGGAACAGGAACTCGACCATGTCTTCATTGGTGAAGGCGAAGTGCTGCAGCACCTTGGCCGCGCGCGGGAACCGCTCGCGCAGCGAGGTCACCCAGGCGATGCGCACGTCGGCCACCTGCTCGCCGGTCTCGACCTTGCTCTCGGCCAGCCAATTGTCGCTCTCGCTCGGCACCACCAGGTTGTGGCGGGCGGGGTCGTAGGCCGGCTCCTCGATATACTCGATATACTCCATCGCGAACCAGGACATCGGCTCGTAGCAGGCGAACACCGCGTGGCGGCGGTTGGCGAAGTCGTCATAAAGCTCGACCTGGTACTCGCCCTCGGGCGCGAGGCGCGCGCTGTAGACGGAATCGAGGCCGTAATCGCGGATCTTCACTTCGTAGGCGGCGGACATCTGCCAGCCCGCGGCGCCGACCCACATCTCGACCTTGCCGTCGCCATCGCGATCCAGCGCCGAGACCACCTCGGGGCGCATCAGGTCCCGGGGGGTCTTGAGGTTGAGCGCCTCGGCCGTGTAGCGCGGCGCGCACAGGCCGACCTTGCCCTGGTAGCCGCCCGCCGACATCGCCATCTCGCCCGCCTTCTCGGCGGCGGCGGTCCAGCTCGAATGCCCCGGCTGCCAGCTGTCGGCATGGATGTCCATCCGGCCCAGCGGGCCGTCGCCCTCGATCATCCCGGCATAGATCTCCGGGTTGCCGCCGGGAAGGATCTCCACGTCGTAGCCGTAGCGGGATTGGAAAATCTCGCCCAGCACCGCCGCGGCCGCCTTGCCGGTGAACCAGTTCGGGGCGCCGATCCGGATCACGTCCTCTGCGGCCGACACGGGACCGGAGAGCAGCGCGGCGATTGCTGCAGCGCCGAAAGCGACACGGGATGAAATACGCATATGTTCCCCTTTCGCAGGCATCTGGAAGCTTTGTGCGCCTGCGAAAAAAATGCTGAGGCCGGGATGAGGGTTTGTGCAGGCGCGAACCGAACATTCAGCGCCTGTTTCCGACACATGTTGCGATTCAACATCACACGCAAAAGGAAACCCCCGCGCCATGCTGAAGCGCGAGGGTTGTAATTTCAGAATTTATTGAACAGTCGCGACTCGCCCGATTATCGCCCGGAACTCGCCACAAGGGCGCCGCGGCGCCGAACTACTAGCCGCAAACGCGAACGCCCCGCTGGCCCCGCCTCAGCCCCCGCGCTGGCGGCGGGCGATGAAGGCCAGGCGCTCGAACAGGTGCACGTCCTGCTCGTTCTTGAGCAGCGCGCCATGCATCTTCGGCAGCATCTCGGTCGGGTCCTTGCGCAGGTCCCCGGCGTCCATGTCGTCGTTCATCAGGAGCCGCAGCCAGTCCAGCGCCTCGGAGGTCGAGGGCTTCTTCTTCAGCCCCGAGACGTCGCGGATCTCGTAGAACTGCTCCAGCGCCGCGCGCAGCAGGGTCTGCTTGATGTCCGGGAAGTGGACCTTGACGATGGCCTGCATCGTCTCGGCGTCCGGGAACTGGATGTAGTGGAAGAAGCAGCGGCGCAGGAAGGCGTCGGGCAGCTCCTTCTCGTTGTTCGAGGTGATGATGACGATGGGGCGGTGCTTCGCCCGGATCGTCTCGCCGGTCTCGTAGACGAAGAACTCCATGCGGTCGAGTTCCTGCAGAAGGTCGTTCGGGAACTCGATATCCGCCTTGTCGACCTCGTCGATCAGCAGCACCACGCGCTCCTCCGACGCGAAGGCCTCCCACAGCTTGCCCTGCTTGATGTAGTTGCCGATGTCCTCGACCCGCGCGTCCCCGAGCTGGCTGTCGCGCAGCCGGCTGACGGCGTCGTATTCATAAAGGCCCTGCTGCGCGCGGGTGGTGGACTTGACCGACCACTCGATCATCCGCATCCCCAGCGCATCCGCGACCTGGCGGGCCAGCTCGGTCTTGCCGGTGCCCGGCTCTCCCTTGACCAGGAGCGGGCGCTCCAGCGTGATCGCCGCGTTCACCGCGACCTTCAGGTCTTCGGTCGCGACGTAATCCTGCGTGCCTTCGAACCGCATCAAACAGGCTCCCTCAATGCGCATACTCCGTGGTATGCGAACCTGCCCGCTGGGGCGCCCGGATGCAAGCGACGCTTCAATCCGGGCGCGCGGCAGGGGCTGGTCATCCGGTCAGGCGGCGCCCATCGAACGGGCGCCCCCGGGAAAATCCGCCTGCGAGATGTGCTGTTTTTAAACTTTTACAAAGGTTTACGCTTATTGCCGTGACAACCCGGCGCAGCGGGTCTATATCCCCCCCACGGTTTGCGGAAGGGCGGCGCCCGACCGGGCCGGGAAGAAAGCTCGGGTCGGCTGGCGCCCAGGCGCCGCGGCTGCACCCGACCAAGTTGGGGTGAAAAAGACATGGTTGCCGACATCGCGCTGGAGGCGGACTACCGGCCTTCCGATGACGAACCCTTCATGAACGACCGTCAGAAGGAATATTTTCGCCGCAAGCTGATCGAGTGGAAGGAATCCCTTCTCGACGACAGCCGCGACACCATCTCCGGCCTCCAGGAATCCGCGCTCAACACGCCGGACATCGCCGACCGCGCCTCCGCGGAAACGGATCGCGCGCTGGAGTTGCGCACCCGCGACCGCCAGCGCAAGCTGATCTCCAAGATCGACAGCGCCCTGCGCCGGATCGAGGAAGACAATTATGGCTACTGCGAGGTGACCGGCGACCCGATCAGCCTCAAGCGGCTCGAGGCCCGGCCGATCGCGACCCTGTCGCTCGCCGCGCAGGAGCAGCACGAGCGCCGCGAGCGGGTCTACCGCGACGAGTGATCGGCGCGCCCGCCGCCCGCCGGCGCCGAGCTGGAACGAAGACCCCCGCGGCCCATCGGGCCGCGGGGGTTTTTGCTGGGCCGGGCAGGGCGCAAGCGGCCCTCGCGCGGCCCGCGTCCGCCCTCAGCGCAGCAGCGAGATCCGCCGCGCCAGGCCGATCCGCCAGTCGGTGCCGTCGCAGCCCGTGATCGCCGCGTCCGGCGGCAGGCCGACATGCCCGCCCGCCTGCACCGCCAGCCCCTCGAGCCCCGAGGGCGCCACCGGCAGCGCCACGTCGCCCGCCGCGATGACGGTGGAGCCGTGCAGGCCCATCCCGTAGCCGAAGCGCACGTCCCCATCCGCGATCAGCAGCGTCCCGCCCCCGGGCGCGCAGCCGTCCGGGGCGCCGATGGCGACGTCCGAGGCGCCCGAGATCGCCCAGCCCTCCAGCGGCGCCTCCACCGCCGGGGCCGCGTCGGCCTCCTTGCCCGCATTCTTCCCGGCATCCGCCTTCGGCGCCTCGACCAGCAGGCCCAGCACGTCGATGGCCACCGCGTCCAGCAGCCCGCCGCCCTGCACCGCGTCCATCGTGGTGCCGATCACCGAGTTGGCGAACACCGCGCCGGGGCGGAAGCCGATGGTGCAGTTGGTGGTGACATGCACGTCGTCATACGCCCCCGCGGGCAGGTCCAGCACCCCGGGGATCGTGCAATGCACGTAGACCCGCGCGCCGTCGGACAGCGCCGCGGGGTTCCAGTCGACGATGGAGATCATCTGCGCGTTCAGCGCATAGGCCGCGATCAGCTCGTCCGCGCTTTCCGGCGCGCCGATCTCGATCTCGCGCGCCTTCAGCGCCTCGGCGCCCTCCAGCGCCGCGACCACGTCCGCGGGCGGCGTCTCGCCGAAATTGAGCTGCGCGGCATCGGCCATCGACACCTCCGCCAGGCCCGACAGCGTGGTCCCGGCCCCGAGGCTCACGCCCTGCGCGCCGTGGATGCAGGCGTCGGCGAGGCTGAGATTCCCGCCCGCCGCCACCACGCCCCGCGCCGCGATCCCGGCCGAGAGGCAGGGGTCGAGCGGCTGGTCCGGCGGGGCGTAGAGCGTGCGCGCCCCGGCCACGGATTCCGCGGTGGCGGTCCAGCTGCGCTGGCCGAGGATCGGCAGGAAGGCGGTGTCCCCGGCGCTGCCGCCCTGGGCGGCGCGCGACAGCATCACCCGCACCGCGTCCGGCCGGTCGACGCCCTCGACGAAGCGCCGCTCGTCCACCGTCCAGCCGCCGACCTCGATCCGCACCGTCTTGACCTGCTGCGCGAGCCCCGCGTCCTGCAGCACCCGCCCGGCGGCGGCGCGCGCGGCCTTGCCGGCCGCCTCGGCGCCGTCCTCGAGCGTCATCGCCCCGGCCAGCGCGCCCGCATCGGCGGCGGCGGCGAGCTGGGCCTGCACCTCGTAGGATTTCGCGGTGTCGAGGGCGAACAGGCCGACCGCGCCGCCCACCCCCACCGCCAGCGCGGCCCAGATGTTGATCGCGCCGCTGCGGTCGGCGAAAGCCGCGCGGGCGCGCGCCGCGGCGGCGCCGGGCAGGGCGCGGGCAGGGGACGGGGACGGGAGGCGGGGGCCGGGTTGCGTCTCCGGCGCGGCCCGGCGCCGGGTCGGGGCGCTCACTTCGGTTCCTTCATCATCGTCACCCGGGCCGTCAGCTCGCCCGGCACCGCGGCCGCGTAGAGACCGACCACCGAGGCGGTGGAGACCGGGGTGGAGATGGTCACCACCACGTCCGCGCCATCCGTCGCGGTGACGGTGTAGGCGGAGGCCTCGCCCAGCGCGACCGAGCGGGCGGCATGGCCGGGCGCGTCGGCGGCGCTCAGCGCGCCCACGGACATCCGCCGCGCCGTGTCGCGCGCCGCGTCCCACATCGCCGCGTTGGTGGTGTAGAGCATCGAGAGATCGGCGATCAGCGCCAGCATCACCGCGAAGACCGCGGTCCAGAACAGCATCTGGCCGGGTCCCGATCCGCGCCGGTCGGCAAGCGCCGCGCGGGTCCGGGCCAGGGGTGTCGCGGGACCGGCCGCGGGGCCGGGATGGGACTGTCCGATCGTCATACGCTCGCCGCTCCGTCTCAACTCGGGGCCGTCTCGAACCCGGGGTCGTCACACCCCGGGGCCGTCGCCCCCCCCGGGCGCGCCCTTGGGAAGGCCCGGGGCCGGTCGGGGCGCAGCCGCCCCGCACGCCCCACAACGCCACGCATCGCGACGCCGCGCAACCGGCGCGCAACCAGCGCGGGCGCGGCCGACGGGCGCGGAGGCCTCGCCGGGCCCGGCTCGCATCGTGGCGCCTAGACCTTGAATGCAGGCTTAGCGCGCCCCGCCGATCAATGCCAGCCCCCGGAAATTCCCGAAGAAAAACGCCGCGCGGACCGGGAAGGTCCGCGCGGCGCGCGCGTCGTCCTGGCCCCGGGGCGCCGGGGCGGGGCGATCAGCCCTCGGCCGCGGCGGCGGGCGCGGTCTTCTCGCGCCGGACCATCAGCCGGTTGATCGCCTGCACATAGGCCTTGGTGGCGGCCAGGATCGTGTCGGTGTGGGACGACCGCGCCGTGGCGATCTTTCCGCCTTCCTCGAGCCGCACCGAGACGGTCGCCTGGGCGTCGGTCCCTTCCGTCACCGCGTGGACCTGGAACAGGGCCAGCTTGCCCTCGTGCGGGACCAGCTGCTTGACGGCGTTGAAGCAGCTGTCGACCGGGCCGTCGCCGGTGGCGGTCGCGGTCTTCTCCTCGCCGTCGATGCTCAGCGTCAGGCGGGCCATCGGGGCCTGGCTGCCGCAGGTCACCACCAGGTCCTTGACCACGATGCGGTCGTCCTCGGGCCCCGCGCCGGTCTCCGAGACCAGCGCCAGCAGGTCGTCGTCATAGACCTCCTTCTTGCGGTCGGCCAGCTCCTTGAACCGCACGAAGGCGTCGTTCAGCTGGTTGTCCGCCAGCTCGACCCCGAGATCCTTCAGCTTGGCCCGCAGCGCCGCGCGGCCCGAATGCTTGCCCATCACCAGGTTGGTCTCGGACAGGCCCACGTCCGAGGGGCGCATGATCTCGAAGGTCTCGGCGTTCTTCAGCATCCCGTCCTGGTGGATGCCGCTCTCGTGCGCGAAGGCGTTCTTGCCGACGATGGCCTTGTTGTACTGGACCGGGAAGCCCGACACCGCGGCCACGCGGCGCGAGATGTTCATGATCTTCTTCGAATCCACGCCCGTCTCGAACGGCATGATGTCGCCGCGCACCTTCAGCGCCATCACCACCTCTTCCAGCGCGGTGTTGCCCGCGCGCTCGCCGAGGCCGTTGATCGTGCACTCGATCTGCCGCGCACCGGCTTCGACGGCGGCCAGGCTGTTCGCCGTCGCCATCCCGAGGTCGTTGTGGCAGTGGGTCGAGAAGATCACCTCGTCCGCGCCCGGCACTTTCTCGATCAACATGCGGATCAGGTCGGCGCTCTCGCGCGGGGCGGTGTAGCCTACGGTGTCGGGGATGTTGATCGTGGTGGCGCCGGCCTTGATCGCGATCTCCACCACCCGGCACAGGTAGTCATGCTCGGTCCGCGTCGCGTCCATCGGCGACCACTGGACATTGTCGCACAGGTTGCGCGCATGGGTGACCGTCTCGTGGATCCGGTCGGCCATCTGGTCCATGGTCAGGTTCGGGATCGCGCGGTGCAGCGGCGAGGTGCCGATGAAGGTGTGGATCCGCGGGCGCGCGGCGTGCTTCACGGCCTGCCAGCAGCGGTCGATGTCCTTCTCGTTCGCCCGGCTCAGCCCGCAGATCACCGCGTTTTTCGAGCGCCTGGCGATCTCGGAGACGGCGGCGAAATCACCCTCCGAGGCGATCGGGAACCCGGCCTCGATGATGTCCACGCCCATCTCGTCCAGCAGCTGCGCGATCTCCAGCTTCTCGGCATGGCTCATCGTCGCGCCGGGCGACTGCTCGCCGTCGCGCAGGGTGGTGTCGAAGATCAGCACGCGGTCTTTCTTCGCGGTCGCTTCGGTCATGTCGTCGGTCCTTGGATGGTCTGCGAAGCGGGGCCTTCAGGCCATGTCACGCTTCGCTTGAGGTTTCTTCCGGCGCGAAGGACAGCCCCCCCTGAGCGCGCGCGCCGAAACCTCGGCACGCTCAGGGGCGGCTAAGAAGAAGCGCGCGCAGGTCCGCGCCGGCCGAAAGGGCCGGGGACTTGGGGGCCGCGAGGGCCTGGATGCGCGAGGGCGTCTTCATGGGCCGAGGTTATAGGCCAGCCATCCCGCCAGGGAAAGGGTGAATTGCGGCGGATGGCCCGGCCCCGCTTGCAGGCCGAGGGGCCGGGCCGTCATTGCGCCAGGCGGGCGCCAAGGTTAAGGTGCCATGAATGGGCGGATGTTTTTGAAATCCGTCCGTAGAAGGGGACTTTCACCATGAAAACGCGCTTTCTTCTGGCGGCCGCCGTCGCCGCGCTCGCCGCGCCGGCCTCCGCCGCCATCCAGGTCGTGTCCTTCGAGGGCATGACCGCGGCCGGGGTGATCTCCACCCCCTATACCGAGGCCGGGGTGACGCTCACGCACCTGGTGAACCATTACGACGTCAACAACGACCCTCTGAACGCCTCGGACGGGACCTGGTCGATCTCGATCCATAACGGCAATGGCGGCAACGCGGTGCGCTTCACCTTCGGGTCCGCCGTCGACGTGCTCTCCTTCACCGTCACCTCGGTCTATGACCGCACGGGGGACGAGACGCTGACCATCCACACCAGCGCCCAGGCCTCGGCCATGGTGATCCCCAACGGCGTCGATGTCGGCGTCCTCTCCTTCGCCGGGCTGACGGCGTTCGAGGGCGTGACCTACATGGACCTGGTGCTGCCGACGCCGACCGCGGTCTGCTCGGCCAATTGCGGCGGCTTCTACCTCGACGCGCTGACCTTCGACGACGCGCCGTCGATCACCTCGGACGTGCCGCTTCCGGCCGCCGCGCCGCTGGCGCTGCTGGGCTTCGGCGCGCTGGCGCTGGCGGGCCGAAGCCGCCGGGGCTGATCCGCCCCAGGCTGCGAGAGAGAAACGGCCGCCCCGGCGACGGGGCGGCCGTTTCGCTTTCTCCCCGGTCGCGGCCCGGCGGGGGCAGGGGCGCAAACGAAAAAGGGGACGCCCCGAAAGGCGCCCCCCTGATCTTGCGGCTGCAGGCGCCCTTACTGGTTCTGCTGCTCGTAGGCCTCGGCCTCTTCCTTGGTGCCGCGGCGACCGTTCACCCAGTAGCCGTCATAGACGGCGCCCGAGGCGTATTCCATCCGGCCCTCGCCATGGCGCTGACCCTTCAGGAAGTTGCCGGTGTAGACGTCGCCATTGGCGTATTTGGCGTTGCCGGCGCCGTGGATCTCTCCGTCCAGCCAGCCGCCGACATATTCGAACCCGTCGGGCATCTTGATCGAGCCCTGGCCCTCGCGCAGGCCCTCGACGAAGCCGCCCTTGTAGATCGCGCCGTCGGGGAAGGTCGTCTCGCCCTCGCCATGCTGCAGCCCGTCCCGCCATTCGCCGGTATAGGTGTAGCCGTCGGGGTAGGAGACGGTGCCGGTGCCGTGGTTCTTGCCGTTGCGGAACTGGCCTTCATAGACCGCGCCGTTGGCATAGGTGGCCTTGCCGTCGCCCTGGATCACGCCCTCGGCCCACTGCCCCTCGTAGGAGCCGCCGTCGGCATAGGTGATCTTGCCGTAGCCATGGGGCGCGCCGTTGACGAACTGGCCCTCGTGGACCGAGCCGTTGGGATAGCGGGCGACGCCGTCGCCCTCGATCCGGCCCTCGACCCAGGCGCCCTCGTATTCATAGCCGTCGGCGGCGACGAAGCGGCCGACGCCGTCGCGCTCATCCGCCTTGAAGCTGCCGGTGTAGACGTCGCCGTTGGCGTAGCGGGCGATGCCCTCGCCCTCGCGCTCTCCGTCCACGAACTGGCCTTCGTAGATGTCGCCGTTCGGCTGGGTGGCGATGCCCTGGCCGTGGATGCGGCCCTCGGACCACTCGCCGGCATAGGTGAAGCCGTCGGGCAGGCGGATCTCGCCCTGGCCGTGGCGCTGACCGGCGACCAGCTGGCCGGTGTAGACCGAGCCGTCGGGATAGGTCACCGCGCCCTCGCCATGGGGCATGCCGTCCTTGAACTGGCCCTCGTAGCGATAGCCGTTCGGACGGGTCATCACGCCCATGCCGTTCTGGGTGGAGTTCTTGAACTCGCCCTCGTAGACGATGCCGTTGGCGTAGCGGGCCACGCCCTTGCCGTCGATCACGCCGGCCTTCCACTCGCCCTCGAAGGTCGAGCCGTCGGCATAGGTGATCTTGCCGATCCCCGCGGGCGCGCCGTCGAGGAACGAGCCCTCGTAGACCGACCCGTTGGGATAGGTGGCGACGCCCTGGCCCTCGATGCGGCCCTCGACCCATTCGCCGGTGTACTGGAAGCCGTCAGGGCGCCGGAAGGTGCCCTGGCCATGCTGGCGGCCGTCCTTGAATTCGCCTTCGTAGATATCGCCGCTGTCGTACTGTTTCGTCTGCACCTGCGCGAGCGCAGGAGCGGCGGCCAGACCCGCCGCGGCGGCGAAGGCGGCGCCAGCCAGAACATGGCAACGCAAGTCACGCATACCGTTTTCGTCCCTGTCCGGGCCGCGCCGAAATCCAGTCCGGTCCCGCGGCCGTGTTCCCCCTGAAAACGTCCTCCACGCCGAGTCAAAGAACCGGCGTTCAAAAGCACCTTAGGTGGATCAATCCGGGCCCGCAACACTTGCGTGCAAGTGTCGTTCATCGTTGCCGGATCTAATCCGTCAGGCGGATATGAACGCCGTCTTCCACGCCCCCGACACCGCGCCGCGCGCCCCGCCGGACCCCCGCCGCACCCCCGCCGGGCCCCTGCCGCCGGGGCCGCGTCGCGGGCGTTAAGGCTTGCCGGTCCCGGCCCCCCGCGCTAAGGCCGCGGCTTCGGGGCGCCGCGTCGCGCGCCCGCCGCGAAGGAGGCCGCGCCGCCATGACCGAAACGTTCCGGATCCTGCTGGGCCAGCTCGACCCCGTGGTCGGAGACGTGTCCGGCAACGCCGCCCAGGCCCGCGCCGCCTGGGAGGACGGCAAGGCGCGCGGCGCCGATCTCGTGGCGCTGCCCGAGATGTTCCTCGCCGGCTACCAGCCCCAGGACCTGATCCTCAAGCCCGCCTTCCAGGAGGCCTGCGCCGCCGCCATCGCGCAGCTGGCGAAGGACTGCGCCGACGGCCCCGCGCTCGGCATCGGCGCGCCGCTGGTCGAGGGGGGCGCGCTCTACAACGCCTGGCACGTGCTCGACGGCGGCAAGGTGATCGCGGCGGCGAAGAAGCACCACCTGCCGAATTACGGCGTGTTCGACGAAAAGCGTCTCTATACCTCCGCCGACCCGCAGGGCCCGGTCGCGGTGCGCGGCGTGCGCATCGGCATCCCGATCTGCGAGGACGCCTGGTTCCCGGACGTGGCCGAGACGCACGAGGAATCGGGCGCCGAGGTCCTGCTGGTCCCCAACGGCTCGCCCTTCGAGCGCGGCAAGATGGAGATCCGCCACCAGCACATGGTCGCCCGCGCGGTCGAGACGGGGCTGCCGGTGATCTATCTCAACCGCACCGGCGGGCAGGACGACCAGGCCTTCGACGGCGGCAGCTTCGCGGTGCAGCCCAATGGCGCGCTCGCCTTCCAGGCCCCGCCCTTCGACATCCATTCCGAGATGGTGACGCTGGAGCGCGGGGACGAGGGTTGGCGCGTGGCGCCCGGGATGCTCGCGCCGATCCCCGACGCGCCGGCGCTGAACTATCGCGCCATGGTCGAGGCGACGCGGGATTACGCGCGCAAGACCGGGTTCAAGCGGGCGCTGCTGGGCCTGTCGGGGGGCGTGGATTCGGCGCTGGTCGCCGCCATCGCCGCCGACGCGCTGGGGCCGCAGAACGTGCGCTGCATCATGCTCCCCTCGCGCTACACCTCGGCGCATTCGCTGGAGGATGCCGCGGGCGTTGCCAGGGCGCTCGGCGTCGCCTTGCATGAGCTCCCGATTTCGAACGGCGTCGAGGCTGCGGAGGCCACGCTGGCGCCGCTCTTCGAGGGCCGCGCGCCCGACATCACCGAAGAGAACATCCAGTCCCGCTTCCGCGGCCTGCTGTTGATGGCGGTGTCGAACAAGTTCGGCGAGCTGCTGCTGACCACCGGCAACAAGTCCGAGGTCGCGGTCGGCTACGCCACGCTCTATGGCGACATGAACGGCGGCTGGAACCCGATCAAGGACCTCTACAAGACCGAGGTCTTCGCGGCCTGCCGCTGGCGCAACTCGGTGCATTACGAGTGGATGCAGGGCCCGGCGGGCGAGGTGATCCCGCTCCGGGTGATCGAGAAACCGCCCTCGGCCGAGCTGCGGGAGGATCAGAAGGATTCCGATTCTCTCCCTGAATACGATGTGTTGGACGACATTCTTTACAGGCTGATCGAAGAAGATCAGTCGGTGCGGGAGATCACGGCCGCGGGCCATGACCTCGAGACGGTCGAGCGCGTCGAGCGCCTGCTGCATATCGCCGAGTACAAGCGCCACCAGTCCGCCCCGGGGCCCAAGCTGGGCAAGCGGGCCTTCTGGCTCGACCGCCGCTATCCCATCGCCAACGCCTGGCGCGACCGCTCGGGGCGGGCGGAATGACCGAGTTCCACCCCAAGCGCCTCGGGGCCCGCAACACCGCCACCTTCCAGGGGGTCGCCGCCGCCGTGCTCGTGGCGGTGGCCGCGGTGTTCCACCCCTTCATCTATGTCTTCGCCGCCGCCATGGCGCTGGGGGCGGTCATCGCGCTGCGCCGGGCGCGCGACCCGCGCCCGCTGCTGCGCGTCACCGCGGACGGCATCTGGTCGCGTGCCGGGGAAGCGCGCTGGGACCAGGTCACGGGCTACGGCCTCGCGCATTTCGGATCGCGCCGCCGCGGCAAGACCTGTTTCTGGGTCGAAACCGCGCCCGGCGGCCCGGAATTCAAGGACCTGCACGGCGACCAGATGATGGCCGACAAACACCAGCTGCGCATCCCGGCGGACGATTTCGACACCTCGAACGGCGATCCGCTCAACGCCGCCCGGGCGATCCGCCCCGACCTCGAACAGAAGCCCTGAGGGACGCGCCATGATGCACCCGGACATGATCGACCCCGACCTCGTGCCGACCGAGTTCCCGCCGAACCGCTTCAAGCTCTGGCTCGGGGCGCTGGCGCAATACGGCATCGGCCTGTTCGTGCTGTGGAAATGGGTCGAGGGCGGCGCGGGCGACGCGGTCGTCCCGGTCGCCTGCATGATCCTGTTCCTGATCGGCGGGGTCATGATCCGCGAGGCGCTGGACCCGCGCCCGCTGCTGCGGGTGACCCCGGAGGGGCTGGAGGACCGCCGCCACGGGCTGATCCGCTGGGAGGACGTGGAATACTGGCAGATCAAGAACGCCATGCTGTCCAAGTACTTCGGCTACTCGGTGAAGAAGGGGGTGAAGCCCGCGCGCGGCGTCGCCATCCTGCGGGTGCAGGGGCTGATGAACGCGCTTTCGGGGCGGCCGCAGCGGATCTGGCTCAAACACATGATGCCGCTGGGGCTGGAGCCGATGGCGCTGGCCTGCCGCCAGGTCGCGCCGGAGAAGGAACGGCCCTGATACGCCGCCTAAAGAACGCCTGACAATCCTCTGCGCAGACAGGGAAATCCCATGACGATCACCCGCTTCGCCCCGTCCCCGACCGGCCTGCTGCACCTCGGCAACCTGCGCACCGCGCTGTTCAACTGGGCGCTTGCGAGGAAGGCCGGGGGCACGTTCCTTCTGCGCCTCGACGACACCGACCCGGAGCGGTCGCGCCCCGAATTCGCCGAGGCGATCCGCGCGGACCTGGCCTGGCTCGGCCTCGCCTGGGACCGCGAGGAAACCCAGTCCGCGCGCCTCGACCGCTACGAAGCCGCCGCCGAGGCGCTGAAGGCGTCGGGGCGCCTCTATCCCTGCTGGGAGACGCCGGAGGAGCTCGACCGTCGCCGCAAGATCCAGCGCACGCAGGGCAGGCCGCCGGTCTATGACCGCGCCGCGCTGCGGCTGACCGAGGCGGAGAAGGCCGAGCTGGCGGCGCAGCGCGCCCCGCATTGGCGCTTCAAGCTCTCCCACGAACGCATTGAATGGGTTGATGGAATCCTCGGGGAGCAGTCCATCGACGCAGCCTCCGTCTCCGACCCCGTGCTGATCCGGGCGGACGGGCAGGTGCTCTATACGCTCGCCTCGGCGGTGGACGATTCCGAGATGGGCGTGACCGACGTGGTGCGCGGCGCCGACCATGTCACCAACACCGCGGCGCAGATCCAGATCATCCGCGCCCTCGGGGCCGAGCCGCCGCGCTTCGCGCATCACTCGCTGCTGACCGGGCCGGGGGGCGAGGCGCTGTCGAAACGTCTCGGCGCGCTGTCGCTGCAGGACCTGCGCGGGCAGGGGATCGAGCCGGCCGCGATCCTCTCGCTCCTCTCCCGCCTCGGTTCGGCCGACCCGGTGGAGCCGCGGCGCGACCTTGCCGAGATCGCCGCCGGCTTCGACCTCTCGCGCTTCGGCGCGGCGCCGGTGAAGCTGGATCCGGCGGATCTCGGGCCGCTGACCGCCCGGATCCTGCACGAGACGCCCTTCGCGGACGCCGCGCCGCGCCTCGCCGCCCTCGGCATCGAGGGGCCGGACGCGGCGCCGTTCTGGGCCGCGGTGCAGGGCAATCTCGGGACGCTGGCCGAGGCGGCGGAGTGGTGGGACATCGCGCAGAACGGCGCCGCGCCGGACGTGGACCATGACGACGCCGATTACGTGGCGCTCGCGCTCTCGCGCCTGCCGGACCGGCCCTGGGGCCCGGAGACCTGGAAGGACTGGACCGGCGCGCTGAAGGCCGAGACCGGGCGCAAGGGCAAGGCGCTGTTCATGCCGCTGCGCCGGGCGCTGACCGGGCGGCGGGCGGGGCCGGACATGGCCGCCTTCCTGCCGCTGATGCGCGGGCCGCTGCCGCCGCGCGGCCCGCACGGCTGAGCCCGCGCCGCGCCATGGCCCCGAACCGCATGGCATGCTTGTAAAATTTCCTGCCAGGCGGCAGCATGACCGCAAGCAGGGCGTAGCAGTCCGCCCGGCCCCCGGCGGGCCGCGGCCGGACCGGGGGAGGGGCGCTTGACCGTGACCGAGCAGGAGACCGGGCCAGCGCCGGACGGCGCCGCCGCCCCGGCGCGGCCGCGCCTGCGCCGACCGCCGCCGCGGCTCTCGGTCGGCATCCTGCTCGTCGTCGCCATCAGCGTGCTCTGCGTCTCGGCCTTCCGCGACCGCGACACGCTGCGCTATCTCGAGGCCGGGGCCAACGACACGCTGCGGGTCATCGTCTCGCCGCTCTCCGGGGCGCAGGACACGCGCATTTCCATCCTGACGATCACCGAGGACACGCTGGCGCTGTTCCCCTACCGCTCGCCCGTCGACCGCGGGTTCCTGGCGACGGTGGTGGAGCGGCTGTCGCAGGCCGGGGTGAAGGCGGTGGGGGTCGACATCCTGTTCGACCAGGCCACCGAGCCCGAGAAGGACGCGGCGCTGGCCGCGGCGCTGCGCGATTTCGACGGGCCGAAGGTGGTGGCCTGGGCCGATTCCCGCGCCGGGCTGCGCCCCAAGCAGGAGGCCTGGCTGAACGATTTCGTCGCCCGCTCCGGCGCCGATCCGGGCTTCGCCACGGTGCGCTATGACCGCGACGGCGTGGTGCGCCGCTTCGCCGTGGGGATGGAGGGGACCGAGATCCGCTCCTTGCCCGCGCGGCTGCTGGAAACCGCCGGCGGGCGGGTTCCGTTCGAGGGCGGCCTGGTGGACTGGCGGCGCGAGACGAAGGACGGCAAGCCCGCCTTCCCGGTGCTGCCGGCGCACGTGCTGCTGAACCCCAACCTGCCGCCGCAGCTTCTGAAGGGCTGGTTCGGCGGGCGCTACGTGCTGATCGGCGCGGATCTCGAGCAGACGGACCGGCACGAAACCTCGCTCGCCGTCGATCCGACGGTGACCAACCGCACCCAGCCGGGGGTGCTGCTTCATGCGCATGTGCTGGCGCAGCTGCTGGACGGGCGGGTGGTCGACAACTGGGACATGGACGGGACCAAGGGCGCGCTGGCGACCGGGTTCCTGGCGCTGATCGGCGCGGCGCTGGGGCTGCGGGGCGGCTCGGCCTGGCTGCGCGCGGCGTCCTTCGCGGCCTCGGCGGGGGCGTATCTCGCGCTCACCTGGACGCTGGCGGCGCGGGGCGGGCCGTACCTGCCGATCGCGCCGCCGATGATCGCGTTGGTGCTGGCCTTCGGCCTCGGCGGCGTGGCCGAGGCGTTCATCTCGTTCCGCGAGAAGGCGTTCATCCGCCAGGCCTTCTCGCATTACCTCGAGCCGGCGATGGTCGACCGGCTGGCCCGCGACCGCGACAGCCTCAGGCTTGGCGGCGAGCGGCGGGAAATCTCGTTCATCTTCACCGACATCGCCGGGTTCACCGAGATGTCCGAGCGGCTGGCGCCGGACGTGCTGACGGGGCTTCTGAACGAGTATTTCGACGGCATGTCGGACATTCTCGGGGCCCATGACGGGATGATCGACAAGTTCATCGGCGACGCGGTGGTGGCGCTGTTCGGGGCGGCGGCGCATGACCCGATGCATGCCGCCAACGCGGTGCGCGCGGCGGCGGCGATGGACGTCTTCGCCGAGGAGTTCCGCCGCCGCCACGCCGATCTCGGCCTCGGGGTCACCCGCATCGGGGTGCATTCGGGGGCGGCGAGCGTGGGCAATTTCGGCGGCCGCAAGCGGTTCGACTTCACCGCCATGGGCGACGCGATGAACACCGCCGCGCGGCTGGAATCGATCAACAAGACGCTGGGCACGCGGGTCGTCGTCTCCTCCGCCGCGCGGGAGGCGGCGCTGGCCCAGATCGGGGCGGGGGCCGGGACGGGGGCGGGGGCCGGGACGGGGACTGACGCGCTGCCGCCGATGCGCCGGGCGGGGCGGCTCGCGCTCAAGGGCAAGGCGGGGGCGACCCCGGCCTGGAGCCTGGCGCGGGACATGAGCGCGCGCGAGCTGTCGGATTACGCCGCCGCCTATGACGCGATGGCGGCCGGCGAGGCGGCGGCCGAGGCGCGTTTCGCGGGGCTGGTCGCGGCGCGCCCGGACGACGCGCTGGCGGCGCTGCACCTGGCGCGGCTGCGGGCCGGGGCGCGCGACGACCGGGTCGGCGCCTGAGTCGAAGACCGGCCGCGCGCGGGGGGGTGGAAGGTCGCGGAATGGAATTCCGCAGTCATCGACGCCCCCGGAAGCTGTGCGCGATTTTCCTTTTTCTTCTCGTGAATGCAGCGCGTTCGGCGCCCGGCCGCGGCGTGCGCGCCAGAGATCGCAATTATTTCACGGTTTTAAAACCCCGCGGCGGCGCGGCGGGCTCCGCCAACACAATTTCGCCCGCATTGCCCTTAAGTGTGACGGCGCGCCCATGGCCGTGCTACCATTCGTTCATCGAGAGGGGGCTCGGTCACAGACACCGTCACACAGCTCTCCGCGCGCGCCGCTGTTCGGCCGCGTCACGACTTTGGTTTTCGACAGGCCGTCCGTCACCCACGGTCGCCGCGTTCGCCCGATACCGCATGAAGGTCATCGCCATGAAACGCAGCATTTTCGCACTCGCCCTTCTCGCCGCCGCGCCCGCGGCGGCGGGGGACCTCTACGTCGTCGACTCCACCGCCGCCGCGCTGCCGGTCGGCGCCTTCGCCGCCGACACCCAGCTCGTCGCCCTCGCCGCAGGCGAGACGGTGACCCTGATCGCCGAGGACGGCTCGACCCGCGTCATCTCCGGGCCTTACAAGGGCCCGATCGCCGGCGGCGCCGCCGACACGCCGGGCGCGCTGGCCCGCATCGCCCGCGCGCGCGAAGACAGCGCGCAGGTGGTCGGCGCGATCCGCGCGCCCGCCTGGGACCAGTAAGCCGCCGCCGCCCCGCCGCCTGACCGCAGGCGGCGAGGGGGGCGCGACGGCCCGGACCCGCGCGCAGGGGGCGCGGACCGGGGACCCGTCGCAACACGCACCGCGCGGCCGATCCCGGCGGGACCGGCGGCGCAGGCCGGGGGCGGCATTGCGGTCCCCGGCGTTTTGGAAGGATGAGGGGTTGTCGATACAAGGCCGCCGGCGGGCGGTCGCGGTTCTGGGGGCCGCGATCCTCGCGCTGCAGGGCGCCGTGCCGAAGGCGGCATGGGCGCAGGAGGGCGGGTACATCGCGCCCGCCGACGCGATCAACGCGCTGCGCGACACGCGCACGCCGCAGGCCGGGCCGTTGGGCGGGCCGCCGCGGATCCCCCTCACCTCGCAGACCCCGCCCGCGGGCGCGTCCGAGATCCGCTTCGTGCTGACGGCGCTCGAGCTGTCGGGCGGCACGGTCTACGCCCCCGGGGCGCTCGCCCCCTATTACCAGGACCGCATCGGACAGGAGATCCGGCTCGACGCGCTCTACGAGATCGCGGCCGAGCTGCAGGCGCGGTATCGCGCGGACGGCTACCTGTTCAACCGCGTCATCGTTCCGGCCCAGTCGATCGAGGGCGGGCGGGCGCGGCTCGAGATGCTCGAGGCCGTGCTCGAGGAGGTGACGGTCGAGGAGCCGGCGGGCCCGCTCGGCCCGGTCAGGGCGCTGGCCGAGCGGATCGTCGCGCCGCTGCGCGGGCTGCGCAATCCGCGGCTCGACCAGATCGAGGACGTGCTGCTGCGGCTCTCGGACATTCCCGGCGTCACCCGCGCCGCCGCGGTCCCCAAGCTCGGGGCCGACGGGACCCGCGGGGCGGTGCGGCTGTTCATCAACATGGAGCGCGCGCCGCTCGACATCGTCGCCTTCGCCGACAACCGCCAGGCGCCGCTGGCCGGGCGCGGCCTCTACGGCGTGGTCGCGGCCTGGAACAGCTGGTCCGACATGGCCGACAGCACCGCGCTCTCGGTGTTCGGCTCGGGCGATTTCGACGACCCGTTCCCAGAGGATTTCACCGAGCGGTTCACGGTGCAGCTGGAGCACCAGCGCCACCTGACCGCCGGGGGCGCCGCGCTGCAGGCGCGCGCCCTCTACTCCGAAACCCGGCCGGGCGGCGAGGTGAAGGCGTTCGACATCTTCGGCAGCCAGGCCGAGCTCGAGCTGGCGCTGGTCACGCCGCTGCTGCGCTCGCGCGCGCTGTCGGTCACGGGCCGCGCCGGGGTCGAGATCGTGGAGATGGACGGCGAGCTGCCGGGGACCTCGACCGCGCCGGGGCAGGTGACGGCGAACGATTCCATCCGCGCGGTCGAGCTGGCCCTGTCGGTGGAGCAGCGCGACGCGTTCGGCGCCGCCGAGGCGGCGTTCGAGGCCCGCGCGGGCCTGCCGATCCTCGGCGCCAGTTCGGCGGGCGAGGCGGGGCTGAGCCGCTCCGACGGCGACGGAACCTTCTTCCTGGTGCGCGGCCGCGCGGCGCGCACGCTGGTGCATCCCGCCGTCGCGCCGCTGGAATTCTGGGCCGAGCTGTCGGGGCAGTGGGCCGACCGGCCGCTGCTGTCCTACGAGGAATTCGCCATCGGCGGCCCGACCCTGGGCCGCGCCTTCGACCCGACGGAATATGCCGGGGATCTCGGCGTCGGCCTGGCGGGCGAGGTCCGCATCCCGACCACGTTCGATGCGTTCGACGCGCGCATCGACGCGACGTTCTACGGCTTCGCCGACATCGCCAAGGTCCGCAACCTCGAGGGCGGCGCGCCGAGCGTCGCCACCCTGGCCTCGGCCGGCCTCGGGGTGCGCAGCGCGCTGCCCTACGGCTTCGCGCTGAACCTCGAGGCCGCCCGCCCCCTGAACCAGCCGCTCCAGCGCACGCAGTCGAAGGCGTGGCGGTTCTTCTTCAGCGCCTCGCGCGAATTCTGACGAAAGGCCGCGCCGTGTCCCGCTCCGTCCTCGTCCGCCCGGGCCCGACCCGCACCGGCGCGACCCGCGCCGCCTCCGCCCTCGCCCTCGCCGCCGCCTGCGGCTGGGGGGCGCCCGTCCTTGCGGGCCCCGATGGCGGGGTGGTGACCGGCGGGCAGGGCGTGATCGACCGGGCCGGGGACGTGACCACGATCCGGCAGGACAGCCGCCGGATCATCATCGAGTGGGACGGCTTCAACACCTCCGCGCGCGAGGTGGTGCGCTTCGAGCAGCCCGACGCGGGGTCGGTCGCGCTCAACCGCGTGACCTCGACCGACGCGACCCGGTTCGACGGCGCGCTCGAGGCGAACGGCAATGTCTGGATCATCAACCCCAACGGGGTGATGTTCGGCGCGAGCTCGCGGATCGATGTCGGGGGGCTGCTGGTCTCCTCGGTCGACATCTCGGATGACGAGGGGTTCATGGCCGGGGGCGCGGTGCGCTTCGACACGCCCGGATCCGCCGACGCGCTGATCGACCTGCAGGGCGAGATCAGCTTCGCCGAGGCCGGGCTGGCCGGGTTCGTGGCGCCCGAGATCCGGCATCGCGGGCGCATCGTCTCCCGGCTCGGCCGCGTGGTGATGGCGGGCAAGGAGAGCTTCTCGGTCGACATCTCGGGCGACGGGATGTTCGAGATGGACCTCGCCGACGCCGCCCCCGCGGCCCATGCGAAGATCATCGCCGACGGCGAGATCGCGGTGGAGGGCGGGCTGGTCGTGCTCGACGCCGCGGGGCTGCGCGACGCGGTGGACGGGACGGTCTCGGTCGGCGGCGTCGTGTCGGCCGCGTCGGCGGAAGTTTCCGGTGGTGACATCATCCTGCGCGGCGAGTCCGTCGCCGTCTCCGGCACGCTGGACGCGTCGGGGGCGCAGGGCGGGAAGATCGGCCTTGCGGGCGAGGTGATCCACGTCGCCGGGGGCGCGGCGCTGGACGCCTCGGGGCGCGACGGGGGCGGCGAGATCGCGATCGGCAAGGCCGACGGCGCCGCGTCGGCGGCGCGGATCGCGCTGGTCTCGGCCGGCGCGTCGCTGCGCGCGGATGGCGGCCTCGGCGCGGGCGGCAAGGTGGCCCTGTGGTCGACCGGGGGCACGGCGCTGCGCGGCGACGTCTTCGCCGCCGGGCGGACGGGGGGCGAGGTCTCGGTCTCCTCCGCCGGGCGGCTGCTGGTGGAAAGCGCGCCGGACGTCTCGGGGCTGATCGCGGATGGCGCGGTGCTGTTCGACCCGGCCTTCCTGAATGTCGGGCTGCTGGACACGCATGACGGCGCGCTGTCGGATTCGCAGATCCTGGCGGGCGAGGGCGCCGGGGACAGCTGGTTCATCGATGCCGGAACGCTGTCGCTGATGACCGGCGACGTGCTGCTCCAGGCCACCGACACGCTGACCATCGCCGCGGACGTGAATTTCGGCGGCGACTCCCTGGCGCTCGAGGCCGGGCGGCACATCGTGCTGGACGCCGATCTCGTCTCGGCCGGGGACCTCTCCGTCTTCGCGGGCGCGTCCATGCCCGGCGGGGTCGATGCGGCGGACGGCGCGATCCAGGTCACGGGCGCGCGCCGCCTCGCCGCCGCGGGGGCGCTGACCCTCGGGGTCGGGGAAGCGGGCGCGGTGGACGGCGCCGGGATGGCGGCGGCGGACGTGCTGCGGATCGAGAGCGGCGCGAACCTGGCGCTGCCCGACCTCGCCCTTGCGGGCGGGATCGACGTGACGGCGGGCGGCACGCTGACCCAGGCGGGCGACATCGCCGTCGCGGGCGACGCGCGCTACGAGAGCCAGGGGCGGATGCGCCTCAACCTGACCTCGGTGCATGGCGGCGCGGTGACCGCGATCTCCCACGCGGGCGGGCTCTATTTCGGCAACGGGATGAGCACGGTCGCGGGGGGGCTGACCCTTGACGGCGGCGCGTCGCTGGTGGCGGCGCGGCTCGGCGGGGTGATGACCATCGACGGGATCACCGCCGGAAGCCTGCAGCTGACCGGCGGGACGGACATCATCGCGCCGGGGGCGCTCTCGGTCGCCGGACCCGCGACGATCCAGAGCTTCGCGGGGCTGATCGACCTGTCGAACCCGGCCAACAGCTTCGGGGGCGACCTGCGGCTGGTGTCGATCCTCGGGACCCTCGACAATCGCGGCGACATCGTGCTGGCGGCGGCCGGGGACCTGAGCGTCGCGCAGGTGGTGGGCGAGGATGTCAGCATCACCGTCGGCGGCGACCTGGTGCAGACCAGCAACCTGCTGGTCAGCGGCGACGCGGTGCTCGACGTCGGCGGCGCGCTGGAGCTGACCAGCGCGGGCAACCAGTTCGAAGGCTCGCTGAGCCTGAGCACCGGGGGCGACGTGACGCTGGTCTCGGAGTCGGGGCTGGAGATCGGCGCGACCTCGGTCGCGGGGCTGTTCGTGAACGCCGACGGCGACGTGACCCAGAGCGGGACGCTGACCGTGACGGGCCCGCTGACCATCGCCTCGACCGCCGACATCCTGCTGACCGACGACGCCAACCTGCTGCTCGGCCCCCTGTCGCTGAGCGGCGACGACGTGGTGGTCCACGCGGCGAGCGATCTCGACTTCGCCTCGGTCGCGGCGCGCAACCTGGTGGTGCGCACCCCCGGGACGGCGGGCCAGTCGGGCGCGCTGGCGCTGACGGGGCTGCTGACGCTGGACACGGGCGGGGCGGCGGATTTCTCGCGGCTCGACAACCAGTTGGCCACGGTGACGGGCGGCGCCGCGGGCGGCGCGGCCCTGGGCGACGCGGACGGGTTCGCGGTGACCGGCTGGGGCGGCGACCGGCTGACGGTCGGCGGGCCGGGCGCGCGGCAGGCGGGGACGGTGTCGCTGGGCGGAGACTTCGCCGCCGGGTCCGAGACGCGCGCCGACGCGGTCGGCATCCTGGCCGAGGGCGCGCGTTTCGGGGCCGGGGGCCTCGTGGACGCCGCGGGCGACGTGAGCGGCCCGGGCGCGCTGCGCCTTGACGGCGGCGGCGCGCTGGTCGCTGGCGGGGCGGCGGATCTCGGCGGGCTTGAGGGCGACGCGGGCGTGGCGCTGACCGCGGGGGCGGCCTCGATCTCGGGCGTGGCGGTGGAGGGGCTGCTGACCCTCGCCGTCGCGGGCGATGCCGGGCTGGACCTGTCGGGCGCGCTGGACGCGACCGGGACCGTCGGCGGCGCGCTCGGGGTCTCGGGCGCGGGGGACGTGGCGCTGGCGAACCTGACGGCCGGCGCGCTCACCACGGCGGTGAGCGGCGACGGGACCTTCACCGACCTCTCCGTCGCCGGGGCGATGGACCTGTCGGGCGCCGGGATGCAGCTTTCGCGCGTCGACGCGGGGGGTGACGCGACGCTTGTTTCCACTGGTGACATGAGCCTCGACACCCTCTCCGTCGACGGGCTCGTCGCCGTGGCGACCGGGGCGCTGACCGCCTCGGGGCTGACCGCGGGCGGCGATGCGCGGCTGGCCGCGGAGACGGGCGACGCCGTGGTCGCGGACCTGCGCGCGGGGGCGCTGTCGGTCGAGGCCGGGGGCGGCGTCGACGCGCGCCGCCTGCTGGTCGATCTGGGCGCGGATTTCGCGGGGATGAGCGGCGTCGTGGTGGACGCGCTGGACGCCGGGGGCGCGCTGCGTGCGGTCAGCCGCGGCGACGCGGCGCTGACCGGGATCGCGGCGGCCTCGCTCAGCGCCGTGGCCGAGGGCGCGCTGGCGGCGCAGAACGTGCGGATCGCGGTCGGCGGCGCGCCGGGCGCCGCGGCGGCCGGGGGCGGCGCCAAGGGCGGGACCGTCGGGGCGCTGATCGGCGGGCCCAGCGCCTCGCCCGTGCTGCCGCCCGAGGCGGCGGCGGGCACGGCGGTGCTGACCTCGGGCGGGGCGATGGTCATCGCCGACCTGCAGACCGCCGGGGCCCCGGGCGGCGGGGCGCTGCGCGCCTCGGCCGGGGCGGGGATGACGGTGACGGACGCCGCGCTGGGGGGGAGCTTCGACGCCGCGACGACCGGGGGCGACGTGGCGCTGACCCGGGTGGCCGTGGACGGCGCCGCGACGGTCGAGGCCGCGGCGGAGCTGCGCGCCGAGGCGGTGTCGTCGACCGGGGACATGAGCCTCGGGGCAGGGGATGACCTGCGGATCGCGGGCGCGACGGTCGGCGGGGCGCTGAGCGGGACCGCCGGGGGCGACATCCTGGCCGCAGAGCCCCAGGGAAGCGTCATCCCCGCCGCCGGGGCCTCCGCGGGCGCGGCGCGGATCGACGTCGCGGGCGACACGGAGCTGGCCGCCGGGGGCGCGGTGCGTCTACCGGGGCCGACCGGCGCCGACGCGCACCGGTTCGGCGGCACGCTGGGGATCGACGCGGGCGGACCCATCGCGGTCGCCGCCGCGGGGGACCTGGCGCTGGCCGACATCGCCACGCCCGCCTCGGCGCGCATCGAGGCGACGGGCGCGCTGACCCAGGACGCGGGCACGGCTGTCGTCATCGGCGGCGATCTGCGCCTGTCCGCGGGTGAAATCTATCTTTCCAATGGCAACATCGTGGGCGGAGCGGTCTCGGCCTTCAGCGGCGGCGATTTCCACTGGAGCGAGCGCGGCTCGATCCTGCTTGCGGACGTGACCGCGGGCGGGAATGCGCGGCTCCAGGCGGGCGCGGACGGCGCCGTGGGCGACGCCGCCATCCGCCAGGGCGGCACGGCCGTGGTCGCCGCGCTGGCGATGACCGAAGGCGCGCCCGAGACCGGGACGCAGGCGTTCTCGGGCCCGCTGGACGTGACCGGCGATCTCGACCTGTCCTCGGGCTGGGCGCAGGGCGCGCCGCTGGCCGGCGCGTTCGGCGAGGTCCCGGGATCGGAGGCCGAGTTCGACCGCGACGTGGTGCTGGATGACGGACGCAACCATGTCGGCGGCGCGCTCTCGGCCCGCCGCATCGCCGGATCGCTCGAGGTGACCGAGGAAGCCGCGGCGGGCTACACCGCGCGGGACGAGACCGACGGCGGCGCGCTGCACATCCGCCAGGTCGAGGTGCTGGGCGACATCGCGCTGGCCACCTCGGACGACGTGATCTTCGACGGGCGCATGACCGCGCTGGGTGACGAGACGATCCCCGAGACCGGCCCGGGCCTGCCGGGGCGCGAAGACCCGGTCCTGCAGGGCGCCGAGGCGGTGGCCGAGGCCGACCTGCGCCTGTTCCTTTCGGACGGCGCGACGCTGACGGTCGACGCGACCGCGGGCGGGGCGGACCCGTCGGGCGGCCTGATCCGCTTCGACCGCGCCGTGGACGGCGCCAATGACCTGCCCGCCGACCGGGACCCGGCGACGGTGGGCGACCGCGCCGGGGGCGGATCGGTGGTGCTGAAGGCCGGGGCGGGCGACATCCGCGTGCGCGACTACTGGGGCGCGGCCGGGCCGCTGGGGGACGTGACCATCGTCTCGGCCCGCAATGTCAGCTTCGGGCACACCTATGCCGCGCGCGACCCGGACGCGGACAGCCCGGCGACGCGGTTCCTTTATGGGGGCGGCGAGGCGCTGTCGGACTATCTCTTCGCCGACGACCTGGTGATCGACGCCTCGGGCGACGTGGTCGGCTTCGCCCCCGACGCGCTGTTCGCAAGCTTCGAGGCCGACGACGCCTATTTCGGCGTCAACGTCGCCAGTTTCACCTATGGCGGGACGACGGCCCCCGAATTCCTGTCGATCTTCGGCTTCATCGGCGGCTCGGGCGCCAAGGCCGCGGGGCTGTTCCCCAGCGGTCCGCGCGCGCCGGTCTACAACCTCAACGGCTGCGTGATCGGCGACATCGTGGATTGCACCGGCGCCGCCGCGCCGCGGGTGCTGACCACGCTGCGGGTCGAACGCGCGCAGATCCTGAACGTCGAGCGCGAGGACCTGTTCGAGCTCTTCGTCTCCTACGGCAACGAGGAGCTCTGGGGCGTGCCCTCGGGCTATCTCGACGATCTCGACGCCGTCGACCTCGCGCGCCGAGAGCGCGAGGAGGAGGAGGAAGAAGACGGGGCCGACGCCGAAACGGAGGGCGGGGAATGACACGCTTCAAGCGGCTCGCCGCGCCGATCCTCGCGCTCGCCGCGCTGGCGGGCTGCGCCGGGCAGGGGACGCAGCTCTCGGCCTCGGGCGGGGTATGCCGACAGGTGGCCGAGACCCTGCTGCGCGGCCAGCGCGCCAGCTTCGGGCTGCGCTTCCAGGCGGCCGAGGACGCGTTCTCGGAACTGCTGGGGCTCTATGATCTCGATCCCGACGCCGTGGCCTGCCCGCGCGCGCCCTCGCGCCCCTTCATCCTGATGAACCAGGCGCTGGCGCATTCGAGCCAGGAGCGTTTCGTGACCGCGGACGGTCTGTTCGACCGGGCCGAGACGCTGCTCGACGCGCCGGGCATGGACCCGCAGGAAAGCGCCCGCGACCGGGCGCTGCTCAGCGCCTACCGCGCGCAGGACCAGCTCAACCGCTCGATCCTCGAGGGCGCCCGCAGCTTCGTCGAGGTGGCGGCGGAGCGGCTCGAGCGCAGCTCGGGCGGCGCGCAGCTGGCGCTCTCGGCCGCCGGGGCGCAGTCGGCGCTCGGCGGCGGGGTGGAGAACCAGCGCAGCCTGATCGAGGAGGCGTCGAACCAGCACACGCTCGCGCATATCCGCCTGCTCGAGGGCGACGCGGCGGGGGCCGAACGCGCGATCAACCGCGCGCTCGACGTGATCTCGGTGGCCCCGCGCACCGCCGCCGCCTACCGGCCCCGGTTCCTGTCGCAGCGCAGCCTGGTGAAGCTCGAACAGGGCGATTACGAGGCCGCGCGGCGCGACGCCGCCTCGGCCGGGGACCAGTTCGCGGCGCTGCTGCCGGACACCCCGCTCGAGGCGCTGGCGCGGCTGCGCGAGGGGCGCGCGCTGACCGCGCTGGGGCGCGGGGACGCGGCGCTGGCCGCCTATGAGCGCGCCTTCCACGTCTACGAGGAGAACCCGGTGATCGTGGATTACCGGACCATCTGGCCGTTCTTCCGCCTCGCGCTCGCGATCTCCGAAGACCAGCCGGAGCGGCGGCGCGAGATGGGGGCCCGCATCTTCCGCGCGGCGCAGATCATCCGCCAGTCGATCACCGCGCGCACCGTGGCGGGCGCCGCGGCGCTGCTGGGGCAGGGCGACGGCGAGGCGGCCCGGGCGGTGCGCGCCTGGCAGGCGGCGTCCGAGCGGTACTCCAACCTCAAGGCGCTGCAGGTGCTGCAGCTGCGCGACCCGCTCTCCCAGGCCGACCAGGCCCGGGCGCTGGCCGAGGAGGTGGCGGCGGCGCGCGAGGAGGTCGAGGCGCTGCGCGCGGCGCGCGACCGGATCGCGCCGGAATACCAGTCGGCGATCTCGGCCCCGGTGTCGCTTGAAGAACTCCAGGCCCAGCTCGCGCCCGGCGAGGCGATGGTGCAGGTGCTGGCCGGCGCGCCGCGCAGCTTCCTGCTGATCATCGACCGCGAGGAGGTGACCTTCCGCCCCGTCGCGGTGACCGGCGACCAGATCGCGGTTCTGGTGCAGATCCTGCGCGGCGGGCTGACGGCCAAGGCGGGGGCGCCTGCGCCGGTGTTCCCGGCGCCGCTGTCGCACCAGATGTTCCGCCTGCTGTTCCAGGCCGACAAGGAGCGGCTGCTGGCCTATGACCGCCTCGTCTTCGCCACCACCGGCGCGCTGCAATCGCTGCCGCTGGACGTACTGCTGACGGAACCCCCGCGCGAGGGCTGGCAGCAGCTGCGGCCCCAGGCGCTCGACTGGCTCGGGGACAGCGTGTCGATTTCCTACGTGCCTTCCCCGCGCAACCTCGTGGACATCCGCCGCGGGGCGGGCGACAGCCGGGCGCAGAAGATGGTCGCCTCCTGGGGCGATTTCCGCGACGGGGTGGACCCGGACAAGGTGCTGCGCGTCTCGGGGCTGCCGGACACCTGCCGGCGGCTGGCCGAGGCGGTGGACCGGGTCGGCGCGCTGCCGGGCACCGGGGCCGAGGCGCGGGCGATCGCCACCATGTTCGGCGACGCGGCGAAGCTGGAGACGGGCGAGGCCTTCACGCAGGAGGCGCTGGAGGCGGCCTCGGCCGAGGGCGCGCTGGCGGATTTCAAGGTCCTGCATTTCGCCACCCACGGCATCCTCTGGCCCACGCCGGACTGCTTCACCGAACCCGCGCTGACCGTCACCGCCACCGATGGCGAACAGTCGGACGGGCTGCTGTCCTCGTCCGAGATCCGCGGGCTGCAGATGGATGCGCAGCTGGTGGTCCTGTCGGCCTGCAACACCGCCTCGGGCTACCTGGTGAGCGCCTCGGCCTCGGCCAATGGCGCGGTGCGGTCCCGCGGGATCAGCGGCGCGGGGGGCGAGAGCCTGTCGGGCCTCGCGCGCGCCTTCTTCTCGGCCGGGGCGCGGGCGGTGCTGGCGACCCACTGGCCCGTGGCGGACGAGGAGACGACGGCGCTGATGGTCGATTTCTTCCGCGAGCTGCGGGACGAGGGGCTGACCCTGTCCGAGGCCCTGCAGGAGGCGCAGCGGCGGATGCGGCGCGATCCGCGCTCGTCCCACCCGGTGTTCTGGGCGCCCTTCGTGCTGATCGGCGACGCCTCGACCACGCTGTGATCTTTTCCGCGGGGCGGGGGCGCCTTCGGGGGGCAGGGGGCTGGTCCCGGGCCCCCCGCGCCGCTATCCCTTGGCCCGAACCGGACGAGGGAGAGCAGACATGACGCTGAAGGTTTACCTTTCGGGCGAGATCCACACCGACTGGCGCGAGCGCATCACCGAGGGCGCGCAAGCCCTTGATGTGTCGTTCAATTCTCCGGTCACCGACCATGCGGCGAGCGATGATTGCGGCGTCGCGATCCTGGGCGCCGAGCCGAACAAGTTCTGGCATGACCGCAAGGGCGCGCAGCTCAACGCCATCCGCACCCGCAAGGGGATCGAGGACGCCGACGTCGTCGTCGTGCGCTTCGGCGAGAAGTACAAGCAGTGGAACGCCGCCTTCGATGCGGGCTATGCCGCGGCGCTGGGGAAATCGCTGATCATCCTGCACGGGGCCGAGCACCAGCACGCGCTCAAGGAAGTCGACGCCGCCGCGCTGGCGGTGGCCGAGACGCCGGAGCAGGTGGTGCAGATGCTGGATTACGTGCTGACCGGCCGCCTGCCGGGCTGACCCGCACGGGGGCGCGGCGGGGGTGGTGGATGGAGCGGCCGGGCCGCCCCATCCACGCGCGTCGCCGGTCCGTGTCCAGGGGGATGAAAGGATCGTCCCGTCGCCGCGCATCCCACGGCTAGCAGGGTGCAGGTGAAGCGCGGGAAAACGGGGCGTGCAGGCGCCGATCATCCGCGCGCTGCACGGCGCATGCGTAATCCTGATAATCCATATTATGTATAGTAAAAGATTTGCCAACCCGTTGATCCATTGGGGGATCCGGGATCGGACGGGGTTTGCGCGGCGCATCCTGGCGCAAGCCGGGCCTGTCGGGAAGCTCCGCCGCGCCATGGGAGCGCCGCGCCGGGCCATGCGCCTCACGAATACCTGACTTTTTCCGTCGAGCAAGCCGTTGACCCTGCGGCCGCTTCGGAGTTACCGACAGAAACAGTCAACTTTTATGCGTCGCCGCAAACCCGCCCCCCGGGGCCGCGACGCCCGGACCCCCGGAGCCCCCCATGCCAGCCATTCGCGCCCTTCTCGCCGCCGCCTGCCTCACCCTCGCCGCGCCCGCCGCCGGGGCCGCGCCGCAGGACGGCCCGCGGGTGATCCAGACCGCGGCCGGGCCGCTGACGCTCGAGTCCCGCCCTGAAAGGATCGTCGCGCTCGACGCCGCCGCGGTCGACACGCTGCTGGCGCTCGGCCATGTCCCGGTCGGCGTTCCCGCGCCGATGCACACGCCCTGGATGGACGAAGCGCTGGCCGAAGCCACCCAGGCCGGCACGCTGTTCGAGCCCGATTTCGAACGCATCGCCGCGCTGCGCCCCGACCTGGTCATCACCGGCGGCCGCTCCGCCGCCCGCGCGGCGCCGCTGGCCGGGATCGCGCCCGTGGCGGACATGACCTTCGGGACCGACGTGCTGGCCGAGGGGCTGGCGCGGCTCTCGGCCTATGGCGTGCTGCTGGGCGAAGAGGACAAGGCCGACGCCCTGCGCGCCGCGCTCGAGGCGAAGCTGGAGCGCGCCCGGGCGCTGGCCGCTGATGCGGGCCGCGCGCTGATCGTGCTGACCAACGGCCCGCGCGTCTCGGCCTTCGGGGCCGAGAGCCGCTTCGGCTGGCTGCACAGCGCCCTCGGCTGGCCCCAGGCCGCGCCCGAGATCCAGTCGGGCCGCCATGGCGAGGCGATCAGCTTCGAATACATCGCCCAGGCCGATCCCGACACGCTGATCGTCATCGATCGCGCCGCGGCCATCGGCGCCTCGGCCGAGGGCGCGCGGGCGACGCTCGACAACCCTCTGGTGCGCGGGACCGCGGCCTGGCGCACGGGCCGGGTGATCTTCCTGTCCCCGGCCGAGATGTACATCGCCTCGGGCGGCGTGCAGGCGCTGTCGCGCACGCTGGACGAGCTGATCGCCGCGCTCGGCGAAGGCGCGTGATGCGCGCGGCAGGCGCTCCGGCCGCGGGCGCGCCCTGGCTGCTGCTTGGCGGGCTCGGCGTGCTGCTCATGGCGGCGGCGTCGCTGTTCATCGGGCGCATTCCGCTGGGCCCCGCGGACCTGTGGCGCGACCCGGCGGCGGGAGAGCTGCTGCTGGTCAGCCGCATCCCGCGCACCGCGGCGGCGCTGCTGGCCGGGGCGGCGCTGGCGGTCTCTGGGCAGATCATGCAGATCCTCGCCCGCTCGCGCTTCGTCGAGCCGATGACCGCGGGCGCGGGCCAGAGCGCGGCGCTCGGCATCCTGCTGGCGGCGATGGTTTTTCCCGCCGCGCCGCTCTGGGTGAAGATGGGGATCGCGTCGCTGGCGGCGCTGGCGGGCGCGCTGGGGCTGATGGCGCTGCTGCGGCCCCTGCCCCCGACGCAGCCGCTGCTGGCGCCGCTGACGGCGCTGGTCTATGGCGGCGCCATCGGCGCGGCGACGGCGTTCGTCGCCTTCCAGGCCGACATGATGCAATTCGTGGATACGTGGCTGACCGGAGAGTTATCGGGCGTTCTTGAGGGTCGGTATGAGCTTCTCTGGCTCGCCGGCGGCGCGACCGTCGCGGCCTGGTTCGCCGCCGACCGGCTGACGCTGCTGGGGCTGGGCGAGACCACGGCGCGGGGCCTCGGGCTGAACGTGGCGCGGGCGCGGGCGCTGGGGCTCGGGGCCACGGCGCTGGTGACGGCGGTGACGGTGACGACGGTCGGCGCGATCCCCTTCATCGGGCTGGTGGCGCCGAACCTGGTGTCGCGCTGGATGGGCGACGACCTGCGCCGGGCGCTGCCGGTGACGGCGCTGCTGGGCGCGGGGCTGGTGCTGGGCGCCGACATCCTCGGGCGGGTGATCCGCGCGCCGTACGAGGTGCCGGTGGCGGTTCTTGCAGGCGTGCTCGGGGGGGCGCTGTTCCTCGCCGTGCTGCTGCGGGGGCCGACCCGTGGCTGAGCTGTCGATGACCGCCGCCGCCGCCGCGCCCCGCCCCCCGCGCATCGCCCCCGGGGCGCGGGTTCTGCTGATCCTTGCGGCGCTGCTGGGCGTCGCGGGCGCGGGCTACATGCTGATCGGGGCCGAGGGCGCCTGGGCCTTCCTGCTGCCGTTCCGGGCCGCGAAACTGGCGCAGCTGGCGCTGGTCGGGGCGGCGATCTCGGTCGCCACGATCCTGTTCCAGACCGCCGCGGGGGCGCGGATCCTGACGCCCTCGGCGCTGGGGTTCGACGCGCTTTACGTGTTCACGCTGACGGCGCTGGTCTCGGCGCTTGGCGGCGCGGGGTTCTCGGCGCTGCCGCCGGCGCTGGTGTTCGCGCTGAACCTCGGGGCGATGACGCTGCTGGGGATGCTGCTGTTCGGGCTGCTGCTGCGCCGGACGGGCGAGGACCTGGTCCGGCTGGTGCTGGCGGGCGTGGTGCTGGGGATCCTCATCCGCGCGCTCACCAACTTCCTGCAACGCATGATCGATCCAGCGGATTTCCAGATCGTGCAGGCGCTGAGCTTCGCGCGGTTCACGCAGGCCGACACGGCGCTGCTGGCCGCCTCCTCCGCCGCCTGCCTGCCCGCCTTCGCCGCCGCCTGGGCGCTGCGGCGGCGGCTCGACGTGCTGGCGCTGGGGCCGGTGACGGCGGCGGGCCTGGGCGAGCCGCCGGCCCCCCTGCGCCGCATGGCGCTGGCGCTGACCTGCGTGCTGACGGCGGCGGCGACCGCGCTGGTCGGGCCGCTCTCGGGCGGCATGTCGGGGCCGTCGGCCTTCTTCGGACTCGTCGTCTCGGCCTTCGTCCACGCGGTCCTGCCCTCGGCCCGCCACGCGCTGCTGCTGCCCGCGGCGGCGCTCTCGGGCGCGCTGCTGCTGGTCGCCGGGCAACTGGCGATGGAGCGGATCTTCGCCCTCGCCACCCCCGTCACCGCGGTGATCGAGGTGATCGGCGGCGGCATCTTCCTGTGGCTTCTGGTGAAAGGACGCCTGAAATGATCGAGATCGAGGGCGTGCGCCACCAGGTCGGCGGCGCGCCGATCCTGCACGGGATCGACCTGAGCATTCCCGCGGGCGGCCTTACGGCGCTGATCGGGCCGAACGGCGCGGGCAAGTCGACTCTGCTGTCGCTGGTGGCGCGGCTGGCGCCGCTGCAGGCGGGGCGGATCACCGTCGGGGGGCTGGAGATCGGGCGCGCGCCGGACCGCGACGTGGCCCGGCGCCTCGCCATCATGCCGCAATCGGCCGAGGTCTCGGCCCGGGTCACGGTGCGCGAGCTGGTGGGTTTCGGCCGCCACCCGTGGTCGCGCGGCCGCCCGGGCCCCGAGGACCGCGCGGCGGTCGAGGCGGCCATCGCGCGGTTCGACCTCGCGGGCCTGCAGGACCGGTTCCTCGACACGCTCTCGGGCGGTCAGCGCCAGCGGGCCTTCGTGGCGATGAGCTTCGCGCAGTCCACCGACGTGCTGCTGCTGGACGAGCCGTTGAACAATCTCGACATCGCCGCCGCGCGGTCGCTGATGCAGGAGCTGCGGCGCCTGGCGCAGGAGGATGGCAAGACGGTGGTCGTGGTCATGCACGACATCAACGCCGCCGCCGCCTATGCCGACCGGGTGATCGCGATGAAGGACGGGCGCATCGCCGTGGACGGGCCGCCGGACGCGGCCGTCACCCCTGCCCTGCTGCGCGACGTGTTCGGCGCCGGGGCCGAGGTGGCCCGGGTCTCGGGCCGCCCGGTGGTGCTGATCTGAAGCGCGCCCGGCGGGGTCCGGCGGCGGCGGCTCAGGGCTGCCAGCCGCCGGGTTCCTCGGGCTCCTCCACCGCCACGGGCTGGGGGCGCTGTTCGAACAGGATGTCGGCGACGCCCGCGAAACGCTTGTCGAAGCGGCCGAAATCCTCGGGCGAGCCGCGCAGCGCCAGCCAGAATCCCTTGTCGTCCTGGCGCATGTCGAGGATCGTGCAGCGGGCCCGCAGCCAGGCCAGGCCCTCGCCCGCCTGCAGCGGCAGGCGCATCCGGCGCACCACCTCTTCGGCCCCGAGGCGCGCGTCGATCATCGACACCAGCTCCTCGACCCCCTCGCCGGTCACGGCCGAGACCGCGCCCGCGTCCGAGGCGCGCCCGGTCTCGTTCAGGATCGCCAGCCGCGCCTCTTCGGGCATCAGGTCGATCTTGTTGCGCACCTCGATCATCGCCTCGCGGCCGCGCTCATCGACGCCGAGCTGCCCGAGCACCGAGAGCACGTCCGCCTTCTGCGCGTCGGCATCGGCGTGGCTGACGTCGCGCACGTGCAGGATCAGGTCGGCCTCCAGCACCTCCTCCAGCGTCGCGCGGAAGGCGGCGACGAGCTGGGTGGGCAGGTCCGAGATGAAGCCGACGGTGTCCGACAGGATCACCTTGCGCCCCGAGGGCAGCGTGAGGCCGCGCATGGTCGGGTCGAGCGTGGCGAAGAGCATGTCCTTCGCCATCACGTCCGCTTCGGTCATGTAGTTGAAAAGCGTGGATTTCCCGGCGTTGGTGTAACCGACGAGGGCCACGATCGGATAGGGGATCTTGCGCCGCGAGGCCCGGTGCAGGGTCCGCGTCTTGACCACCGATTCCAGCTTCTTCTCGATCTTGGCGATCTTCTCGTTGATCGCGCGGCGGTCCGCCTCGATCTGCGTCTCGCCCGGGCCGCCGACGAAGCCGAGCCCGCCGCGCTGGCGCTCGAGGTGGGTCCAGGACCGCACGAGGCGCGACTTGGCGTAGTGCAGGTGGGCGAGTTCCACCTGCAGCACGCCCTCGCGCGTGCGGGCCCGGTCGCCGAAGATCTCGAGGATCAGGCCCGTGCGGTCCAGGATCTTGCAGTCCCAGGCTTTCTCGAGGTTGCGCTGCTGGATCGGGCTGACCGGGCCGTCGATGATCACCAGCCCGACATCCTCGGCGGCGATGCGGGCTTTCAGCTCTTCGACCTTGCCCGAGCCGAACAGGTGGCCCGGGTTGGGGGCGGCGACGCGGACGACCATGGCGTCCGCGACCTCCAGCCCCGGCAAGGCGGCGGTCAGGCCGGAGGCTTCCTCCAGCTTGCCATGGGCGTCGCGCAGAAGCGCGCCGTCATCGCGCGCGCCCCTGGCGCCGCGGGATTTCAGATCGGGGTGAAGGACGAGGACGCGCGTTGTCATGCGCGCCAGATAATCTCAATCCTCGCCGTCGTAAAGGTTGATCGGCTGGGACGGCATCACGGTGGAGATCGCGTGCTTGTAGACCAGCTGGGACTGCCCGTCCCGGCGCAGCAGCACGCAGAAATTGTCGAACCAGGTCACCACGCCCTGCAGCTTGACCCCGTTCACGAGGAAAATCGTGACGGCGATCTTGTTCTTGCGGATGTGATTGAGGAATGCGTCCTGAAGGTTCTGCTTGTCGCCAGCCATGGTTCGGCCCCGGTGTTATTGGCCCGGATGCGGGGGGGGCGCCCCGGGCAAGGAAAGTTGTTGTCGGATCGCACACGGACCGACGGGGGCAGAATTGCACGCCCCATGCTTATGCTGCAAGTGCGAAATGCGCCCCGCGCGCTTGCGTCACCTGCGCCACCAGGTCGGATTCGCCAATGCGATCAAGGCCAGCACCTCGATCCGGCCCAGCACCATGACGGCGCAGAGCACCCCCAGCGCGCCGTCGTTCAGCTTGGCGTAGGCCGCCGGATCTCCGGTCACCAGCGGGAAGGCGGGGCCGGTATTGGCCAGCGCCGCGATGGCCGCGGTCAGCGCCCGGTCGAAGGACATGCCGGTCATGGTCAGCGCCGTCAGCGCGACCGACAGCGCGGCGAGGAACAACATCGTGAACACCAGCGCGTTGGTCACGGTTTCATTCGCCAGCCGCCCGCCGGGCCGTCGCGGGCGCTCGACCGCATGGGGATGGGCGCGATGCGTCAGCTCCACCCGGGCGTGCTGGAACAGCGCGAAGGCCCGGAACAGCTTCACGCCCCCCGCGGTGGAGGCGACGCCGCCGCCGAGCCCGGCGAGCCCCAGCAGCAGCAGCGTCGGGGTGTCGAGCCCCGACCAGTTCTGCGCCCCGACCCAGTCGGCCGAGACATAGCCCGTGGTGGTGGCGAAGCTGACCACCGTCGCCACCGTGCCCCAGAGCGCGGCGAGCGCGGCGCCGATGCCCTCCTCCTCGCCGCCCGACAGCTCCAGCGCGCCGATCCAGTGCCGCCCGAACAGCCAGGCGGTCGCCATCAGCACCGTCAGCCCCAGCAGCCGCAGCTCCGGGTCCGCGCGCGCGGCTTCGAGCGCGGGCACCCCCCGCTGGCCCCGCCGCCAGGGCAGCCGGCTGGCCCCCAGCACCATGAATACGAGCGCCGCCGCCTCGGCCCAGCGGCCGCCGAGCCCCATCTCGGACGAGGCCGCGGTGATGCCGCTGGTGGAGATCACGCCCATCGCGTGGCTGAGCGCGAGGAACCCCTCGCCGCCCCCTGCCCCCGCCAGCAGCAGCACCGTCAGCAGCAGCGTCAGCCCGGCATAGAGCGGCGCGATTCGCCCCAGCGCCCGGCGCACCCGCGCGTCGCCGCGGTCGAGCGCGATCAGCCGCGCGCCGGATCCCGGCGTGCGCCCGTCATCGGGGGTCGGGCCGTCCGGCATCTCCACCAGCCCGCGCGGGACCAGCACCGCGGCCACGGCGACCAGCGTCGCCAGCCCGCCGATCCAGCCCAGCATCGCGCGCCACAGGTGCAGCGCGGGCGGGGCCGCCTCGGGGCGCGGGATCATCGTCGCGCCGGTGGTGGTGAGGGAGGAGACCGCCTCGAAATAGGCCGCGAAGGCGCCCAGCGGCGGATGCGCCAGCGCCATCGGGATCGCGGCGGCGACGGGGGCGAGCGCGAACACCCCCGCGAAGGTCAGAAGCTCGCCCCGCGCGGCGGCGAATTCGCGCGACGGGCGGCGCATGGCCACCCCGACGATGGCGCAGGCGGCGAGGGTGAAGATGCCCGAGTAGAGGAACATGCGCGCCGCCGCCCAGTCCCGCTCCACCGCCGCGAACAGCGCCGGGACCAGCATCAGCGCGCCGAGCGCGCCGATGAACCACAGGATGAGCGGGACGCCCCGGAACCGCATGGCTCAGAAGAACTCGACCGACACGCGGAACAGCTGCTCGACCTGCCGCACCACGCGGCGCTCCGAGAACACGACCACCCGGTCGCCCTCGTGGATCACCAGGTCGCCCGAGGGCATCTCGACGGTCCCGTTCTGGCGCAGCACCGCGCCGACCACGGCCTCCTCGGGGAAACTGGCGTCGCGCAGCCGCTTGCCGGCGATGGGCGAGGTGGCGAGGACCTGCGCCTCGATCACCTCCGCCTCCTGGTCGCCGACGGCGTAGACCGCGCGCACCTTGCCCCGGCGCACGTGGCGCAGGATCGAGGACACCGTGGTCGCCCGCGGCACGATCAGCGCGTCGAGCCCGAGCCGCTCGCCAAGCTCGCCATACCCCGGGTCGTTGGTCAGCGCGATGGCGACGCGGCAGCCCGCGGCCTTGCCGCGCGCGGCGGACAGAAGGTTGGACTTGTCGTCATCGGTCAGCGACAGGATCGCGTCGGCGTCGCGGATATTCGCCTCTTCCTGCAGGATCGGGTCCATGCCGTCGCCCAGCAGCACGATGGTGCGGTTCAGCGTCTCCGCCGCCGCCTCGGCCTTGCGCCGGTCGCGCTCCACCATCTTCACCCGCGGGCGGGCCGGGTCCTTCTCCAGCATCCGCGCGACCGAGAGGCCCACGTTGCCGGCGCCGACGATCACCACCCGCGCCGCCGGCTCGGACTTGCGCCCGAACAGCTGCACCGCGCGCGCGACATCCTCCTTCAGCGCCACGAGATAGATCGAGTCGCCCGCCAGCAGCTGGTCGTCGGCCGAGGCCGTGTGCAGCACCCCGTCGCGCCGATACGCCACCACGATGGCGCGCAGGGTCGAGAACAGCTCGGAGAGCTGGCGCAGCGGCGTGTTCAGCACCGGGCACTCATCGGTCAGCGACAGTCCGACCAGGCTCACCTTCTCATCGAGGAAATTCTCGGAATCGAACGCCTCGGGGCTGCGCAGGCGGCGCAGGGCGACGCGCGCGACCTCGAGCTCGGGCGAGATGATCACGTCGATCGGCATGTGGTCGCGCCGGAACAGGTCCGACCAGGCCGGGGCCAGGTAGGATTGCGCGCGCACGCGGGCGATCTTCTGCGGCACCGAGAACACCGAGTGCGCCACCTGGCACGCCACCATGTTCACCTCGTCCGCGAAGGTCGCGGCGATCAGCATGTCCGCGTCCTCGGCCCCCGCGCGCTCCAGCACGTCGGGATGGGACGCGAAGCCGGTGACGCCCGAGACGTCGTAGCTGTCGGTGACCCGCCGAACCAGGGCCGGGTCCTGGTCCACGATGGTCACGTCGTTGTTTTCGCTGGAAAGATGCCGCGCGATCTGGGAGCCGACCTGCCCCGCGCCGCAGATGATGATCTTCATGTCGCGTGCGCTCCCGATCGCCTTGCGGGCCGGGAGGCTCCCTTGACTGCCGGGCGCCCTCGCGCCCTTGAAGCCCGGACTATGGAGCGTCGCCGCGCCGCGGTCAAATGGGCGGCGCGCCGCGCCCCCGCCGGTTCCCCGCGGCCGCCCGCGCCGCTATGCTGCGCCCCGCCCGCCCGGGACCGCGCGCGCCGGAATGGCCGCGCCGGGGCCCGGGACGGTCGAGCGTCGAGGGAGCGTCAAGCGACATGAGCACCAGATCCATTTTCACCGCCGCGCTGGTCGCCGCCGCGCTGTCCGCCCCGGCGCTGCTGGCCGCAACCCCCGCCGGGGCGCAGACCCCGCGCGCGCAGGGGCCGCTGGCCAAGAACCGCCAGGCGCTGCCGACCGAGCCGGGGGTCTACCCGCTGCGCAAGGACGGGTCCTGGGTGCTGGGCCTGCGGCGGATGGAGAACAACGTCGCCTCCTGCTTCGCCGGGGTGGGCAACCCGCAGCAGCAGGTGTTCGAGTACATGTCCTTCAATGTGGGGCTGAGCATGTTCCGCTTCCTCGGCCCCGAGCTGGCCGAGGTGGAGAACAACGCCGAGCTGCGCATCATCCTGCGCATCGACGCGGGCGAGAACCGCGGCATGGTGGGGCGGATGATCAACGGCGCGGCGACCTTCCCGGTCGACGACGCCTCCGAGGCCAAGCGCGCCCTGATCCGGGCGCTGGCCGACGGCCGGACGCTCTATGTCCACGACGCGCGCGGCCAGCGGATCGGGCAGTTCCCGCTCGACGGCGCGCGCACCATCCTCACGGCGTTCGGACCGTGCAAGGGCAAGCTGCCCCCTGCCCCGAAAAACATCCAGGCGCAGTAAGATACGGCGGGATGTTCGCGCCGGACGCGACGTCCGGCGCGGCCCTCATTCCTCGTCTTCCTCGCCCGCCACGGCGACCCGCGCGCCGCCGCGGGTGGTGGTGACCACCCCGAGGCTCTTCAGCTTGCGGTGCAGCGCCGAGCGTTCCATGCCGACGAAGTTCGCGGTCTTGGAGATGTTGCCGCCGAAGCGGTTGATCTGGGCGATCAGGTAGTCGCGCTCGAACAGCTCGCGCGCCTCGCGCAGCGGCATCGAGGCCATCAGCGCCGAAAGCCGCGGCCCGTCCCCGTCCTCGCCCGAGGGCTGCCCCGAGAAGGGCAGCTCGTCCGCCGCGATCTCGCCCGCGCCGGGGGACAGGATCAGCACCTGCTCCATCATGTTGCGCAGCTGGCGCACGTTGCCGGGCCATTCCTGGGTCTGCAGCAGCGCGATCGCTTCGTCGGAGAGCGAGCGGCGCGGCAGTCCCTCGGCGATCGAGAGCTTTTCCAGGAAATGATCCGCCAGCGCCGGGATATCCTCTCGCCGGGCCGCCAGCGGCGGGGTCTCGAGCGGGACGACCGAGAGGCGGTGATAGAGGTCCTCGCGGAATTTCCCTTCGCGAATAAGGGCTTCGAGGTCGGCCCTCGTGGCCGAGATCACCCGCACATCGACCTTCATCGTGTCCGCGCCGCCAAGCCGCTGGAAGCGCTGGTCGACGAGGACCCGGAGGATCTTGGACTGGGTGGCGGCGGGCATCTCCGCCACCTCGTCGATGAAGAGCGTGCCGCCATGGGCGCGCTCGAAACAGCCGGGCGCGGTGCGCCCGTCATCGTGTTCGCGCCCGAACAGGGTCTCTTCCATCAGGTCGGGGGTGATGGTGGCGGCGTTGACCACGATGAAGGGCCGCTCGGCGCGGTCCGAATTCTCGTGGATATAGCGCGCCGCGACCTCCTTGCCCGAGCCGGCGGGGCCGGAGAGCAGGACGCGCGACCCGGTCCGCGCCACGCGGTCGAGCTTGCCGCGCAGCGCGGCGACGGCGTGCGAGGCGCCGACGATCTCGGCCGCCTGGGCCTCGGTGCGGCGCAGCTCGGTATTCTCCCGCCGCAGGCGGCTGGCTTCGAGCGCGCGCGAAACCACCATCATCAACTGGTCGATATTGAAGGGTTTTTCGATGAAGTCATAGGCGCCCTGCTTCACCGCGGCGACGGCGATCTCCACGTTGCCATGGCCCGAAATGATGACCACGGGAATGTCGGGCTGGTTGGCCTTGACCCGGCGCAGGATCTCGATCCCGTCCATGCGGCTGCCCTGCAGCCAGATGTCGAGGATGATGAGGTCCGGGGCGGCGGCCTCGACCGCCGCGAAGGCGCCGTCGGCATCCGAGGCCTGGCGGGTCGAATAGCCCTCATCCTCCAGGATGTCGGTCAGGAGCTCGCGGATGTCCGGCTCGTCATCGACCACAAGGATGTCAACCATTTGCTCGCACCTTCATATTATTTTCAATGCCTTCAGGCATGTTCTTCAGTCTTTCCGGCAAGTTTCTTCGGCTGCCCGCCGACCGGCAGCCGCATCACCGCCATCGCCCCGCGCCGCCCCTCGGCCCATTCCTGCGGGGCGTCGTCGATGGCGAAGGAGCCGTCATGGTCCTGCGCGATCTTCTTGACGATCGCGAGGCCGAGGCCGGTGCCCTTCTCCCGCGTCGTGACATAGGGCTCCAGCAACCGGCTTCTATTGGCGGGCAGGCCGACGCCGTTGTCGATGATGCGGATCACCTCCACCTCCCCGGCCGCGTCGCGGGTCAGCACGGCGCGCACTTCGCCCGCCGGCTCCGGCGTCTCGGCCAGCCGCGCCTCCACCGCCTCGCCGGCGTTCTTCAGAAGGTTGGTGAGAGCCTGCATGACAAGCCCCCGGTCCACGGGAATTTTCCGCGCCTCGCCCTCGATCTCGCAGGTGAAGCGCACGGGGGTCCCGGCCTCTTCCTGCAGCATCACCGCCTCGCGCAGGATCTGCCCGAGGTCATGGGCCCCGAGCTCGGGCGCGGGCATCCGGGCGAACTGGCTGAACTCATCCACCATGCGGCGGATGTCGCCGGCCTGGCGCACGATCATCGCGGCGTACTGGTCGAACCGCTCGCGGTCCTCGCCCTCGAGCCGCGATCCGAACTTGCGCTTCAGCCGCTCGGCCGAGAGCTGGATCGGGGTGAGCGGGTTCTTGATCTCGTGCGCGATGCGGCGGGCGACGTCGCCCCAGGCGGCCATGCGCTGCGCCGAGGCGAGGTCGGTGAGGTCGTCGAAGGTGACCACCCAGGCGGCGCCGCCCTCCTCGCCCGCGTCATCCGCCTCGCGCTCGATCCGCTCGATGCGCAGGAAGAACTCCCGCTCGCGCCCGTGCACGAGGCCCGAGACCCGGTCCTCGGCCGAGCCGCGCCCGCGCGCCCGCTCGAAGGCCGGGGCGAAGAGGGGGGCCAGCGCGGCCATCCGCTCGCCCGTCGCGGCCCCGGGGTCGACGCCCAGGAGGTCCGCGGCGGCGGCGTTCAGCAGCGACACCCGCCCCTCGGCGTCGAGGCGCATGACCCCGGCGGTGACGCCCGACAGCACCGCCTCGATGAAGCGGCGGCGGCGCTCGGTCTCGAGATTGGCGTCCACCAGCGCGTCGCGCTGGCCCTTCACCTGCTCGGTCATCCGGTTGAAGACGCGGGACAGGACGGCGATCTCGTCATCGCCGCGCTCCTCCTTCACCCGCACGTCGAGATCCCCCGCCCCGACCCGGTTCGCCGCGCCCGCGAGCCGCCCGATGGGCCGCGCCAGGCGTTCGGCGAACCACAGCCCGAGCCAGATCGAGGCGAGGATCACCAGCATCGCGAAGCCGATATAGAGCACCGAGAAACGCAGCAGGATGTCGCTGCGGTCGCGCTCCAGGTGCTCATAGAGCTGCACCGTCGCCTCGGTCTCGTCCAGCAGGCGCAGCACCTGCCCGTCCACGCGCCGGGTGACGTAGAGGTAGTAGTCGAGGAAGTTGGTGAGGTGCACCAGCGCCCGGATCTCGTCGTTCTGGTCGTCGTCGATGATCACCACGTCGCCGGCGCGGGCCTGGGCGAGTTCCTCGGGCGAGGGCGGATCGAAGCTGAAGAGATACGAGAATTCGCCGCGCGCGCGCAGCGTCAGGCCGCTGTCGAAGACATAGGCCTCGGGGATCTCGCGGATCCGGGTCTGGGCGCGCAGCAGCTCGCCCAGGGCGCCGTCGTTGATCCCCTGCGCCCCGGCGCGATTCAGATCGTTGGCCATGGCCAGGATCTCGCCGCGGATGGCGCGCTTGTGCTCCTGCTCATAGGCCTGCGCGGTGGAGAGCGCGTTGCGCACCACCGCCCCGACCTGGGAGGAGAACCAGCCCTCGAGGCCGAAGGAGACGGTGAGCGTGGCGAAGACCGCCAGCACGATGGTCGGCGCCAGCGCCATCAGCGCGAAGATGCCGGTCAGCCGCAGGTGCAGCCGCGAGCCCGCCGATTGCGCCCGGCGGGCCGAGATCAGCGCCGCCATGCGCCAGACCAGCAGCCCCGCGGCGGTGATGATGTAGACGAGATCGGCGAGGAAGATGGTCCGCAGCTCGGACATCGACGCGCCCGACGGCCCGGCCCGCCCCTCGGACAGCGCCGCGACGGTCAGCCAGATCAGCAGCGGCGCGATCGCCACCAGCGCCAGCGCCAGCCAGTTGCGCAGGCGCCGCGTCGGCGCGGGCTGCGACAGGGATGACCGCAACCCGCGTAAATGCCGGGAGACGAACCCCGAAACGTCGATGCTCTCGCCGGACAATGGGGCGTGGCCCCTTCTGCTGTTGCGCGATTACATCAGTTTCTTGCCGCGCGTGACCGGGATGTCAAGGTCGCGGATCTTCTTGCGCAAGGTATTGCGATTGATCCCCAGCAGTTCCGCTGCGCGCAACTGGTTTCCGCGGGTGGCCGAGAGGGTCAGCGCGATCAGCGGCAGCTCCACCTCGCGCACGATCCGGTCATAGAGGCCCGGCGGCGGCAGCGAGTCGCCATGCAGGTGGAAATAGGCCCGCAGGTGCGATTCGACGGAGGCGCCCAGCGACGCCCCCCGCTCGCCCTCCGGCGCCGCGCCCGAGGTGGGGCGGGCCGAGAGCTCCTCCTCCACCACGTCGGCCCCGATCACCTCGTCGGCGCAGAGCGCGGCGAGGCGCTTCATCAGGTTCTCCAGCTCGCGCACGTTGCCGGGCCAGGTCTGGCGCTTGAGGACCTCGAGCGCCTCGGGCGAGATCGCCTTTTTCGGCAGCCCCTCATCCGCCGCGCGGCGCAGGAAGGCGCGGGCGAGGTCGGGCACGTCCTCGACCCGTTCGCGCAGCGGGGGAAGGCGGATCGGCACGACGTTGAGGCGGTAGAACAGGTCCTCGCGGAAGCTGCCGTCGGCGATCAGCTCGCGCAGGTCCTGGTGGGTGGCGGCGACCACGCGCACGTCGGCGGCGATGGGCTGGCGGCCGCCGATGCGGGTGAACTCCCCCTCCTGCAGCACGCGCAGCAGGCGGGTCTGGGCGTCGGGGGGCATGTCGCCGATCTCGTCCAGGAACAGCGTGCCGCCCTTGGCCAGCTCGAACTTGCCCACGGCCCGCTCGGTGGCGCCGGTGAAGGCGCCCTTCTCGTGGCCGAAAAGCTCGCTCTCGATCAGGTCGCGCGGGATGGCGGCCATGTTCACGGCCACGAACGGGCCCTGCTTGCGCCAGCCGAAATTATGGAGCGCGCGGGCGACCAGCTCCTTGCCCGTGCCGGACTCGCCGTTGATCATCACCGTCAGGTCGGTGTTCATCAGCCGGGCCATGATCCGGTAGACTTCCTGCATGGCGGTGGAGCGGCCGATGATCGGCAGCCCCTCGTCGCGCCCCGCGCCCTCGTCCGCCTTGATCGCGGCGGCGGCGCCCGGGTTGGTCTTGAGGCTGTCGACCGCCTTCTTCACCTGCTCGATCACCTGGCGCAGGTCGAACGGCTTGGGCATGTATTCATAGGCGCCCACTTCGGCGGCGCGGATCGCGGTCATCACCGTGTTCTGGGCGGACATCACGATCACCGGAAGCTCCGGGCGGCGGCGGCGGATGGCGGGCAGCAGGTCCAGCGCGTCGCCGTCGGGCATCATCACGTCGGTGACGACGACGTCGCCCTCGCCCTCCTCGACCCAACGCCACAGGGTGTTGGCCGATCCGGTGGAGCGCACGCGGCAGCCCGCGCGGGTCAGCGCCTGGGACAGCACGGTGCGGATGGCGCGGTCGTCGTCGGCGATCAGAACGGTGCCGCCGATGGATGCGGGCATGCTCATGCCGTGGCTCCCTTTTTGCGGGTCTTCGCCTTGGCGGCGGGTTTGGGTTCGGACCAGACCGGAAGCAGCAGGCGGAAGGTGGTCCAGCCGGGGTCGGACTCACATTCGATCACCCCGCCATGGTCCGCCATGATCTTGCTCACGAGCGCGAGGCCGAGGCCCGAGCCGGTCGCCTTGGAGGTGACGAACGGCTCGAAGATGTCGCGTTTCAGCGCGTCCGGCACACCCGGCCCGTTATCCGAGATCAGGACCTGGAGCGGCAGGCTCTCGCGCCGCCCGCTCGGGGCCGCCATGCGGATGCCGGGGCGGTAGGAGGTGCGGATGGTGATCATGCCGCCGACCTTGGGCGCGGCCTCGGCCGCGTTCTTCAGAAGGTTCAGGAACACCTGCATCAGCTGGTCCGGGTCGCCCGCGGTGGGGGGCAGCGAGGGGTCGAATTCCTCGGCGAAGCGCACATGCTGGCCGAAACCGGACTTGGCCGAGAGCTTGGCCTTGTCGAGCACGTCGTGGATGTTCACCGGCTCCAGCGCCGCGGGGCGGTTGTCGCCGAACTGCTCGACCTTCTCGAGGAGCTTGGCCACCCGGTCGGCCTCCTCGCGGATCAGCTCGCACAGCTCCGTCTCGCCGTCGCCGAGCTGCATCTCGAGCAGCTGCGCCGCGCCGGAGATGCCCGCGAGCGGGTTCTTGATCTCGTGCGCCAGCATGGCCGACAGGCCCATGACCGAGCGCGCGGCGGCCCGGTGGGTGAGGCTCCGGTCCATGCGCTCGGCGATGCTCTGGGGATGGATCAGCAGCAGGGCGCAGCCGGGCATGTCGGTCAGCGAGCAGACATGCAGGTCGACGATCCGCGGCGGCCGGTCGGGGAGCGAGAGCTCCATCCCGTGCTCGCCCACGCTGACGCCCGCGCCGCGGCGGGCCTGGCCGACCAGGTCCATCACCCGGCTCGACTGGCCGAACACGTCCGGCGCGCGGCGCTTCACCAGCGCCCGGGCGGAGAGGCCCAGGAAGCTTTCGGCGGCGCCGTTCACGCGGCTGAAGCGGTCGTTTTCGTCAAGGATCAGCGCGGCTTGCGGCAGCGCGTTCCAGACGGCCTCGAAGGCGGGATCGGTGCTCATGCGGCGCGGTCCTTTCGCCCCTCGGTGCGGGGGGCTTCGGCGGGAAGATCGGGAAGGCGGGCGCGCAGCGCGGCGTGGATCGCGGCCGGGTCGCGCGCGGTCATCAGCTCGGCGCGCAGGGGCGCGGCGCCGGGAAGGCGCTCGAGCGTCCAGGACAGGTGCTTGCGCGCGCAGCGCAGGCCGACATCGAGCCCGTAGAAGGACAGCATCGCCTCGTGGTGCTCGACCAGCAGCTCCGCCAGCGCGGCGCCGGTGGGAATGGCGGGGCCGGGGCGCCCGGCAAGCTCGGCGCCGATCGCGCCCACGGTCCAGGGCGCGCCCTGCTGCGCGCGGCCGATCATGACCCCGTCGGCGCCGCTGGCCGCCATCGCCGCGCGCGCGTCCTCGGCGTCCAGGATGTCGCCATTGACCAGCAGCGGGACCGAGATCGCCTCGCGCACCCGGCGCACGGCGGACCAGTCGGCGCGGCCCTTGTAGAACTGCTGCCGGGTGCGGCCATGGATGGCGATCAGCTGCACCCCCGCGGCCTCGGCGCGGGCGGCGAGGCCGGGGGCGGTCATCAGCGTCTCGTCCCAGCCGAGCCGGGTCTTGAGCGTCACCGGCACGTCCACCGCCGCCACCACCGCCTCGATCAGCCGCAGCGCGGTGTCAGGCTCGCGCAGCAGGGCCGAGCCGCAGAGGCCCTGGGTGACCTTCTTGGCCGGGCAGCCCATGTTGATGTCGATGAAGCGCGCGCCGGCGCCCGCGGCCATGCGCGCGGTCTCGGCCAGGCTCTCGGGGTCGCGGCCGGCGATCTGCACGCCCTCGATCCCGCCGCCGCCGAGCTCGGCCTTGGCGCGGGTCTGCGCGTGGCCGGTGACCACCTCGCGGGCGCCGACCATCTCGGACACGGTGACGGGCGCGCCGAAGCGCGCCGCAAGGCGACGGAACGGAAGATCGGTGATCCCTGCCATCGGCGCGGGCAGCGCGATGGATGGAATATCGATGTCGCCTATACGAAGGGCCATCGGGGTCTGTCTGGTCAAGGTTTGTGCACGGGTGCTTTCATGTACCTCTCATGCTTGAGCCTCGCAAGCCCGGGGGATAGCGTGCGGCGCCGCCCGGGCGACCTGTTGTCCCCCGGCATCGCCCATGGATTGAGCAGATCATGACCGCCACCACCCAGACCCGCCCCGCCGTCGCCCTGGCGGTGGCCGCAGGCCGCGGCACGCGCGCGGGGCCGGGCGGGCCGAAGCAGTATCGGGACCTGGCGGGCGCGCCGGTGCTGCGCCGGACGCTGGAGGCGCTGGCCGCGCATCCGGCGGTCGGCGCGCTCTGCGTGGTGATTCACAGGGACGACCGGGCGGAATACGAGCGCGCCGTGGCCGGCCTCGCCCTGCCCCTGGCGCCCCCCGTCATCGGCGGGGCCGAGCGGCAGGACAGCGTGCGCCTCGGCCTCGCCGCCCTGGCCGAGACCCACGGGCCGGAGACGCCGGTGCTGATCCACGACGCCGCCCGCCCCTTCGTACCCATCGCGCTGGTGGACGCGGCGCTGGCGGCGCTGGAGGCGGGCTGGGACGGCGCCTGCCCGTCCGAGCCCGTCGTCGACACCCTGCGCCGCGGCGTCGCCGGTGACGCAGGGAGTGACGCAGGGGGTGACGGAGGCCCCGCCGCGCCCCATGTCACCGCTGGCGACATCGTGCCCCGCGACGGGCTCTGGCGCGCGCAGACGCCCCAGGTCTTCCGCCTCGGCCCCATCCTTGCGGCGCACGAGGCCGCCGCGGGACAGGCGCTGACCGACGACGTCGCGGTGGCCGCCGCCGCCGGGCTGCGCTGCGCCCTCACCCCGGGCGCGGCCGAGAATTTCAAGCTGACCACGGCGCAGGACATCGCCCGCGCCGCGGCTCTCATCACAGGACCCGCCATGGACATCCGTTTCGGAACCGGTTTCGACGTCCACGCCTTCGCCGAGGGGGATCACGTGACCCTCTGCGGCGTGGACATTCCCCATGACCGCACCCTGTCCGGGCACTCGGACGCCGACGTCGCCATGCACGCGCTGACCGACGCCATTTTCGGGGCCATCGCCGAGGGCGATATCGGCCGCTGGTTCCCGCCCTCGGACATGCAGTGGAAGGGCGCGGCGAGCCACATCTTCCTCGAAAAGGCCGCCGAGCGGGTCGCCGCCCGCGGCGGGCGGATCCAGAATGTCGACGTGACGATCATCTGCGAGCGGCCCAAGATCGGCCCCCATGCCGACGCCATGCGCGCGGAGCTGGCGCGGATCCTCGGCATCGAGGTCGGCCGCGTGTCCGTGAAGGCGACCACGTCCGAGAAGCTCGGCTTCACCGGGCGCCAGGAGGGCATCGCCGCCCAGGCCGCCGCCTGCATCATCCTTGAAGGAGACGCCGCATGAGCGACGTGAAGCTTCCCGGGCCCAGCCCGCTGGTCAAACCCATCGCCACCTTCTTCGGCGCGGGGCTGTCGCCCAAGGCGCCCGGCACCGTGGGCTCGCTCGCCGGTCTCGGTTTCGGCATGGCGCTGCAGGCGCTGGGCGGGCCGGTGGCGCTGCTGCTGGGCCTGTCGCTGGTCATCGCCGCGGGGTTCGTGGCGACCGAGCTCTACATGCGCGAGGTGATGGTCGAGGACCCGCAGGAGGTCGTGATCGACGAGGTGGCGGGCCAGTTGATCGCCCTCCTGCCCCTCTCCATCGGCCTCTGGTACGCCGAGGCCGACCCGATGGTGTTCTTCGCCGCCTGGCCGGGCTGGGTCGGCGCCTTCCTCGCCTTCCGCCTGTTCGACATCTGGAAGCCCTGGCTGGTGGGCCGGGCCGACCGGATGCACGGCGCCGTGGGCGTGATGCTGGACGACCTGGTGGCGGGCGTCTTCGCCGCGATCCTGGTGATCATCGCCGCCGTGATCTCGCACGGGGTGCTGATGTGATCGACGCGGAAACCGAGGCGCTCGCCGCCGAGACCCTGCAGGCCGCGCGCGAGGCGGGCCTCAGGATCGCCACCGCCGAAAGCTGCACCGGCGGGCTGGTGATGGGCGCGCTGACCGCCGTCGCCGGGTCGTCGGACGTGGCCGAGCGGGGCTTCGTGACCTATTCCAACTGGGCGAAGATGGAGGCGCTGGGCGTGCCCGCGGACCTGATCCGCGACCATGGCGCGGTGTCGGAGGAGGTCGCGCAGGCGATGGCCGAGGGCGCGATGAAACACGCCCGCGCGGGGCTGGTCGTCTCCCTCACCGGCGTCGCGGGGCCGGGCGGGACGGCGTTGAAACCCGAGGGCATGGTGTGCTTCGGCCTCGCCCGCCGCGGGGCCGCGACCGTGACCCAGGACATGCGCTTCGGGGCGCTGGGGCGCGGCGAGGTGCGGCGCGCCTCGGTGCATCACGCGCTGCGCCTGCTGCGCGATGCGGCGCGGGCGGCGAAGGCCGAGGGAACGGCGCCCGATTCTTGACCACGCAAAATTTGACCAGGCGGCGCCCCGGATATGGGCGCCGCCTGCGCTCAAATTATGCAATCGCGCCGATCTGCACCAAAAACACGTTTACCAAACGGTAAAAGCGTTTCCAATCCCCTGCCCCGCGCCTATCCCCTCGCGCGGGAAATCAACGCGCGGCGGATCAACCGGCCGCGGGACAAGAACGAGGGGTTCTCGGAATGAACGGTGCGGACACCGCCTGGATCATCGTCGCGACGGCGCTGGTCCTGTTCATGACCCTGCCGGGTCTGGCGCTTTTCTACGGGGGGCTCGTGCGCTCGCGCAACGTGCTCTCGGTGCTGATGCAGTGCATCGCCATCGCCTGCCTGATGTCGGTGCTGTGGCTGATCGGCGGCTACTCGATCGCCTTCGGCCCGGCCGAGGGCGGCTGGTGGGGCGGCCTCGACAAGATGTTCCTGGCGGGGGTCGACGCCGACACCGTCTCGGGGACCATCCCCGAGGTGCTGTTCTTCGCCTTCCAGATGACCTTCGCCATCATCACCCCGGCGCTGATCGTCGGCGCCTATGTCGAGCGGATCAGCTTCGCCTTCGTGATGACCTTCTCGGCGCTGTGGATGCTGATCTGCTACGCGCCGGTGGCGCACTGGATCTGGGGCGGCGGCTGGCTGTCCGAGCTGGGGACCATGGATTTCGCCGGCGGCATCGTGGTGCATGAGACCGCGGGCCTCGCGGCCGTGGTGCTGGCGCTGATGCTGGGCGAGCGGCGCGACCACAAGCCCCCGCACAACCCAGGGTATGTAATGATCGGCGCCTCGATGCTGTGGGTCGGCTGGTTCGGCTTCAACGCGGGCAGCCAGCTCGCCGCCGATGGCGGGGCTGCGATGGCGCTGACCGTCACCCATATCTCGGCCGCCGCCGCGTCCCTGTCCTGGGCGGCGCTCGAGAAGATCCGCTACGGCAAGGCGTCGATGGTCGGCCTCGTGACGGGCACCATCGCGGGCCTCGCCTCGATCACTCCGGCCTCGGGCTGGGCCACCCCGGTGCAGGCGCTGATCATCGGCGGCGCGGCGGGCGTGATCTGCCAGTACGCGGTGACCCTGATGAAAGAGGTGCTGAAGGTCGACGACACGCTCGACGTCTTCGCGGTGCACGGCGTGGGCGGCATCTTCGGCACCATCATGATCGCCGTCTTCGGCCACGGCGCCTTCGGGCCGCAGTTCATCGCCCTCGGGGCCGTGGGCGTCTGGACCCTGGTCACCACCTTCCTGATCGCCAAGGGCGTGTCCTTCATCTTCCCGATGCGGGTCAGCGAAGAGGACGAGATCGAGGGCCTCGACTACACCGCGCATGGCGAGCGGGCCTACGACATCGTGGGCTGATCGGACAGGACGCGACGACATGGACCGCCGGAAGGGAGACCTTCCGGCGGTCTTTTCGTTTCCAAATCATCACCCGCGAAATTAGGCTGCGCGGCGTGCGTAACCCCCGGGATCCAGGGAATTGAAGACATGATGAGACCGATTTTCACCGCCGCCCTGTTCTGCGCCGCCGCGCCCTTCGCCGCCCAGGCCGCCAACCTGACCGGAGACCAGGCGACCATCACCTGGGTGCAGGACGCCGACGCCAACAGCGTGACCGTCGGCGCCGGCGATGATTACACGCTCGGCGGCTTCTCCATGGACCTCGATTCCGGGACCGGCGCCGACCAGTTCGTCTGGAACGCGCTGAACCCCGGCGTGTCCTACGGGCCCAACTACCAGATCTCGCTCTCGGATCTCGACTTCTCGGGCGGCGAGGAGCTGGTGGGCTTCTCGCTCATCGACACGCAGCTGCGGGACCTGACCTGGTCGCTCGACGCCACCAGCATCCTGTTCACCTGGACTTTCGAGGGCGCGACCGCCGTCGGCGGCGTGGTGCTCTGGGGCGCCTTCGTGACCGCGCCGGGCGAGACCGGGCCGTCGGACGTCCCCCTCCCCGCCGCCGCGCCGCTGGCGCTGCTGGGCCTCGGGGCGCTGGGCCTCGTGGGGCGCCGCCGCCGGGCCTGAGGCCGGGGCTGCACGACGCGAAACGCCGCCGCGAGGGCTCCCCCTCGCGGCGGCGTTTGCATATGCGCGCCCGGACTGTAAGCAGAGCGCCGTTCGGCCCGTCCCCCACGCGCCCCGCCGCCCTGGCGCAACCCGTGGGCGGCCGGCGCGGGGGCCGACGGACGGAGCCGTCGGCGCAGCGGGAAGGGCTCGAACGGGACCGCCGCGCAGGCCCCGGAGAGAGAGATGGGGCGGCGGCGGTCATCAGCCGAATGTTCAGCGATCGCTCATGACCAGAGAAATGCGGCGGACGGCGCGCATTTCAAGCCGATGGTCCGGTCGGTGGGATGGCGCGCCGCAATGCGGCGCCGGGCCCGGGGCGGCGCGGGTCAGCGCGGGGCCGCCTCCCCCTCCTGCGTCGCCTGCAACGCCAGCTCGAAGGCTTTGCGCTTTTCAGTGTTCGGCCCCATGCCGCGGGGCGGCTTCGCGACCCAGGCGTCCAGCAGCGCCGGGTTCCCGGCGTGAAGCTCGCGTATCATCAGGAACGGCAGCGGCCGGTAGCGCGGCTCTTTCCCGGAGCGCCAGAGGGTCTTCCAGTCCTGATCGGCGCGGGCCTCGGCCCAGGCGTCGTCCAGCAACTCGAAGGCCCGCTCGCGGTGTCCGGCGGCCTCGGCGGCCATGGCCCGGTCGGCGAGGAACCGGACCCAGCGGTGATCCGCGGTCCCGATGCGCATTCCGGGATCGGCGAGGGCGCAGATCAGCATGCGGGTCTGCGGCGAGTAGGAAGGATCGCCGCACATGGAGGCGAGCTTGCCGCTGCCGGCCAGGAAGACGACGGCGCCGGCGAACGCCGCGAGGACCCAGCGCGGGGTCTTGCGCCGCCAGGGGGGCGCGTCGTCCCCCGCCCCGCTCACAGGCTCCGCGGGCCGTAAAGCTGCGCCGCGCGGTCCTCGAAGGCGCGCACGATCCGCTGCATCGCCTCGTTGAACACCACGCCGATGACCTTCTGGAGCACGATGCTCTTGAATTCGAAATCCACGAAGAAATCGACGATGCAGGCGCCCGGCTCGATCTCCTCGAACCGCCAGTGGTTGTCGAGATAGCGGAACGGGCCGTCGAGGTATTTCACGTCGATCACGCTGTCGGCCCGGTTGATGGTCACGCGGGAGCCGAAGGTCTCGCGGAACATCTTGAAGCCGATGATCAGGTCGGCCTCGATCACCTCGCCCCCGTCCGGCGTCGGGGTCCGTTTGCGGATCCGCGCGCCCTCGCACCAGGGCAGGAATTCGGGGTAACGCGAGACATCCGCGACCAGGGCGAACATCTCCTGCGCGTCATAGGGAAGGCGGCGTTTTTCGGCGTGCGTGGGCATGGCCGCAGCCATAGGCGCCCGCCCGGGCGCGTGCGACGCGCGCATTGTCGCGGGGGGGCGGTCGACGCCGCCCGCGCCTTTCGCTATGGCTATGAACGCGGGGGGGGGGGGGGGGGGGGGGGGAAGGAGGAAAGGAGGGGGGGGGGGGGGGGGGGGGGGGGGGGGGGGGGGGGGGGGGGGGGGGGGGGGGGGGGGGGGGGGGGGGGGG